>JASFFF010000560.1:0-3004 GCA_050124445.1 Desulfosarcina sp. | reverse complement strand
TCAAAGTCTTTTTCATCGTTGACGAAGCCCAAAACCTCACCCCCCACGAGGTGAAGACCATCATCACCCGGGCGGGTGAGGGAACCAAAATCGTTCTCACCGGAGACATCTACCAGATTGACCATCACTATCTGGACAGTCAGAGCAATGGGTTGAGCTATCTTATCGAAAAGATGAAAGGCCAGAACCTCTACACCCACATTAACCTGGAAAAGGGAGAGCGCAGCGAACTGTCGGACCTGGCCATCAGTCTGTTATAGGCCGATACCCATGGACCCGCATTCGACTTCCCTGATCGCTGTAAAACGGGCAAAACGCGCCATGACAATGATGACGCCATTGCCCCTTGCCTCCGAACGGCTGCCGGGCATCGGCGGAAGGATCAAAAAAACGCCGGCGCATTTCGTGGTCGAAGAAATGCTGCCCTACGCCGCCTGTGGTCAGGGCGAACATGTCTATATCACCTTTCGGCGCGCAGGGTGGAATACGGCAGATGCCGCACGCAGCATCCAAAAACGCCTGGGCTTGAAGCGGTCCGAGGTGGGCTGGGGCGGCCGCAAGGATAAAGCGGCGGTTGTCATACAAACCTTTTCTTTGCGCTGGGGTGCCCAACGCGCCCTGGACAGCATCAAACACGCGTTGGCCGATCTGCCTTTTGAACTATTGGCCATCGAACGCCATCGCAATAAAATCAAAACCGGACACGTCGCGGCCAACCGGTTCACCGTTGTGGTCAACAGACCCAATGCGCATGCACTGACGCAAGCGCTGGCCATCGCCGATCATTTGAAACAGACGGGCGTCCCCAATTTTTATGGTCCCCAACGATTTGGCCGCGGCATGCAGAACGTCGAGCGGGGATTCGCGCTTTTCTCAGCCGAAAAGAAGGCGCGCAAGCAACCCTTCATGGTGTCGGTGGTTCAGTCGGTTCTGTTTAATATCTGGCTCAAGCAGCGCATGGAAAACGGCACCTTCCAACAGCTTGTGGCCGGTGACATCGCCAAGAAGACCGATACCGGCGGCATGTTCACCGTCGATGATCCGGATGCCGAGTCTCGCCGATTCACCGCCGGTGAGATTGTTTACACCGGACCGATTTACGGCTACAAAATGAAAGCGGCCGCCGATGCCGCCGGCCAGATAGAGTCGGCCCTTTTGGACCGGTTCGGCATCACCGCCCAAGACTTCCGCCCCTTGCGCGCAGCGGGGTCACGCCGCCAGGCCATTTTGAACCTGTTGGATCTGAGCATCGCCGAGGTGGATGAGGGGATCCGTTTTCGCTTCACCCTGCCTGCCGGCGCATACGCCACCACCGTATTGCGTGAATTCACCAAATCCTTCTAACCGACAACAGCCATGGAACCCATCACCGTCAGGGGAAAATCATGCAAAAGCAGATGATCAGTTCAGGATCACCATTTGAAAAAACCATCGGCTTTTCACGCGCCGTGCGCATCGGCAACACGATCGCCGTCTCGGGAACCGCGCCCATTGCGCCAGGCGGTGGCGCCGCGTATCCAGGCGACCTATACCGCCAGACCCGTACTTGCATCGAAATCATCAAAGACGCCATCGAAAGGGCCGGCGGTCGTCTGGAGGATGTCATCCGCACCCGCATCATGCTCTCGGACATCGATCGCTGGCAGGAGGCTGCCCGGGCTCACGGCGAGTTTTTCGGCCGAATCAGACCGGCCAGCACCTTTGTCGAAGTGAGTCGGCTCATCGATGCCGACTGGCTGGTGGAGATGGAAGCCGATTGTATCGTCGGTTAACGGTGCCAATCAAGCATGCATCACCGGAGGGCAACCCATGACCCCACCATCCCCGTTAAAGCGCTACTGGGCAATCAGATTGGCGCGCTGCAAGCGTGCACTGGAGAAAAACCGATTCGACGTGTTGGTGGCCGACGACGCCCAGTCGGCCGGCGCCCTTTTTCTCGAGACAGTGCTGCCCGCACTGGATGTATCGGTGGCCGCCTGGGGAGATTCCATGACGCTGCAGGCCAGTGGTGTGTTAAGTGTCATGCAAGCACATCCCACGATTCGCATGATCGACCCTTTCGACGCCCGTGTATCCCTGCAGGAACGCTGGGATCGACGCCGGCAGGCCCTCATGGCCGATCTGTTTCTGACTGGGTCCAACGCGGTAACGGAGACCGGCATGCTGGTGAACCTGGACATGGTGGGCAACCGAGTGGCCGGCATCACCTTCGGCCCTAAAGCTGTCGTGCTGTTCATCGGCCGCAACAAACTGACCGCGACCCTTGAAGGCGCCATGAGGCGAATCAAACAAGTCGCCGCCCCGGCCAATGCCATTCGTCACCCGGACCTGAAGACGCCCTGCATTCAAACGGCCGAATGCACCGACTGCAGCAGTCCGGATCGAATCTGCAACACCTGGTGCATCACGGAAAAGTCCTTCCCCAACGGTCGCATCAAGATTATCCTGATCAACCAGGACCTGGGATTGTGACCCATCGGCCTCGTGTTACCTGTTTACGAATCATGCGTGGCGTCGTATATAGCTCGATACGAGGGCCATTCGTTGCAAGTACATCCATACGTACATGGTTGCGGTTGGCAGCAGGTGCAAGGTGCCCGGCTTGCAACCATGCCAGCCATAGGCTTCACCGACTTTTGAACGGGAGGATTGGACAACCATTGGACTAGGTATATAGTGAAAGGAGGCCGTATGCCCCTTCAGATGCGTATCTATACGATCAACCGCGGTGCGCTGGAGAATTTTGCGGGGGAGTGGAAGCAGACCATCAAGCCGCTGCGCGAAAAAATCGGTTTTGATATCCCGGCGGCCTGGACAGTCAGCGAAACCAATCAATTCGTCTGGCTGATGCACTACGGCGGCCCGGAATCTTGGGAAGCACTCGATCAGGCCTTCCATCACCACCCGGAGCGGCGGGCCATGTCTCCCAATCCGGCCCGGCATATCGCGCGCATGCAGAACTATTTTATTGATCCAGTGAACTAAAATGAAGCTTTGTAAGTAT
>JASFFF010000559.1:0-3008 GCA_050124445.1 Desulfosarcina sp. | reverse complement strand
GTCAAATTTGTTTGCCGGGCAACTGAAGATTCTTGAAAAGCAGATTTACGATCTGGCCGGTGAGACGTTCAACATCAATTCATCCCAGCAACTGGGGCATGTCCTGTTCGACAAGCTCGATCTGCCGGTTCAGAAGAAAACGAAGAAGAAGACGGGCTATTCGACCGATGTAGAGGTACTGACCACCTTGGCGCGCAGCCATGAACTGCCCGAGCTGGTGCTGCGCCACCGAAGCCTGGCCAAACTCAAGTCAACCTATGCCGACGCGCTGCTCGAGCTGATCAACCCGGAGACCGAACGCATTCACACTTCATTCAACCAGACCGTTGCCGCCACCGGTCGGTTGAGCAGCAGTGAACCCAACCTGCAAAACATACCAATCCGAACCGAAGCGGGCCGCGAGATAAGAAAAGCCTTCGTTCCCAGAAAAGGATGGCATCTGCTTTCGGCGGACTACTCCCAGATCGAACTGCGTATCCTGGCGCATTACTCCGAAGACCCGATTCTCATTCAGGCTTTTAAAGACGATGAGGATATTCACACGCGCACGGCCACCGAAGTGTTTCAGGTCTTTCCCCAAATGATCAACGACGAGCTGCGTCGTCAGGCCAAAGCGATTAACTTTGGCATTATTTACGGCATGAGCGCCTTCGGGCTGGCCCGTGAGCTTGAGATCAGCAACAAGATGGCCCAGACCTTTATCGACCACTATTTTGAACGTTACCAGGGTGTCAGGACCTTCATCGATAAGACCATCGCCACGGCGCACGACACCGGCCAGACCAGCACATTGCTGGGGCGCATCCGTTTGCTGCCGGACATCGCCAGTGCCAATCGCAACGTTCGTCAGTTTGCCGAGCGCACCGCCGTGAACACCCCCATTCAGGGAACCGCAGCCGATCTGATAAAGTTGGCCATGATTCATGTTGACCGGGCTTTGCGTGAAAAGCGCATGCAGACCGCCATGCTGCTTTCGGTTCACGATGAAATGATTTTCGAAGTACCGCCCGAAGAACTGGACGATGCCAGGGACCTGGTCCGCATGGAAATGGAGCGTGTATGGGATCTGGCCGTGCCTTTGAAAGTCAACCTGGCCGTGGGGCAGAACTGGGCCGAAGCCCATTGACTGGGTCGACGGCCCGATAACGGTCGTTTCAAGTCATGGGCAGACGGGGTTTATTGCTATTTTTTTCTCCTGCCGGAAGAGGGCTGTTGGGTTAGCGGCGACACAGGAAAATGGTGCTGGAAAATCAACTCGCACCGCCATCGATTGGAGGTTTATCATGAAGATGTTAACCGCAATGGTTTCTACCATGTTAGTGGCTGTGCTCTTTTCGGGCTGCGCCGCCCCGCGTATCACCCTTTTTTCAGACGCCAGCGACCCCTTGCGCGAGGTGACCCTCGACGGCACCGCCGACGACAAGCTGGTGGTCATTCCCATTTCCGGTCTCATCACCGACAGGCCCAAAAGTCGGATCATGCGAATCATGCCCAGTGTGGTCCAGGAGACCGTTTCTCACCTTCGGCTTGCGGAGACGGACGATCGCGTCAAGGCGGTGCTGCTCAAAATCGATACGCCCGGGGGTACAACGACTGCCAGCGATATGCTTTACCATGAGATTGTCGCTTTTAAACGACGCACCGGTAAAAAGATAGTCGTGTGCATGATGAATATGGCCACCTCCGGGGGATACTACGTATCCCTGCCGGCCGACATGATCATCGCCCACCCCACCACAGTCACCGGATCGGTCGGCGTGATTTTGATCCGCCCCCAGGTGTCGGGACTGATGGAAAAAATCGGTGTGGGTATCCGCGTGAATAAATCCGGTGAGAACAAGGACATGGGGTCGCCGTTTCGCCCCATCACACCGACCGAAGAGACCATGCTGCAGGATCTGGCCGACAGGTTGGGTCGACGCTTTGTCGATCTGGTCAAGCAGCATCGCAACCTGGACCGCCAAGGTCTGGCAACGGTGGCCGATGCCCGGGTCTTTCTGGCTGATACTGCCCTCGAGGTCGGGCTGGTGGACAAGATCGGTTATCTCCAGGATGCTATTAAGGAAGCCAAAAAACTGGCCAATCTGGATGCCGATGCACGCGTGGTCACTTACCGCCGTACGTTGTATCCCGACGACAACCTATACAACAATCTCACCAGTGGCTCACAGGCCGATGGCCCCCTTTTGATAGACACGGGGTTCTTCGGCGACCTGCTCGCCCTGGATGCCGGCTTTTATTACCTCTGGCCCCACGCCTTGGATGGACCCTGATTTACAATCATTGCTTGCATTCTTTAACAGCAATCCCATTGTATTGTGTTACAAATTTGGTGATAGGCTGCTAAACTGAGATCACTTGTATTTTTTCGGTGAAATTTATTAGTAGTTGTATTTTCAAATTAATAAGACCATAGCAGACATATGAAATGTTGAAAGCGATCATAAATGGAACCGATTTTTTCAAAAAAAGACAAAGATACTCTCAAAGGGCTGTATACAAAAATTAACCCAGACGAAGTTCGCTTGCTTTCAAAACTCATTTGCCATGATCCACTCTTTCGTTCCTATAAAAATGCGCTTATCTTTTACACCATTTTGCTTTCATTAATATTGCTTTGGCCTTTCAATTTTTCTTTTTTCCCAAAAAAAAACCATGTGGAATGGAATGATGGCTCTCTCAGCCTTAATTTCATAGGTGAAGGGCAGGTTATTTCCCCTTTATTTCAAAAAGCATTTTACGAGGATATGGTTCGTGCTAAGGGTTTCTCACTTGAGGTTTGGCTATTACCGGCAAACAACATCCAAGGCGGTCCCGCGAGGATTGTATCCTATTCCTTGAATCCTAATTATCGTAATTTCACGCTTGGTCAAGATGGTTCAGACTTAATTATGCGGTTACGTACAAATAACACCAATTTGAACGGAACAGAACCACACCTTGTGGTTGAAAATGTTTTTAGCCAACCAAAACCTCTACATATTGTTGTTAGCTATAACTTCAAAGAG
>JASFFF010000558.1:0-3017 GCA_050124445.1 Desulfosarcina sp. | reverse complement strand
CGGCAAAGTGACTTTGGGACTTAGAACATCCGCTTTAACCGTTTTTTCGCTTCATGTTAGAAATAGGTTAGAAAAAGTAAAAAAGGGCCACGACTTATGCGTCGTAACCCTTTGTTTATATTGGTAGCGGGGGCAGGATTCGAACCTACGACCTTCGGGTTATGAGCCCGACGAGCTACCAGACTGCTCCACCCCGCATCAATGATTTCTGAAAAAGATACAATAAGAGAAGCGCCCCCATTTGTCAACAGTGGAATCTGAGACGAGTAAAATTTATCTTAAATCGGGGCGCTTGTGCGATTGGCAGGAGTCATTTCCCAAGCGTTGCCCAGGAGAGGATGGTCCTTTTTATGGCATCACGCCGACCATCCCCTTTTGGGCAACTCACCAGGACCTGCTTATTACGTCCGGAGTGCCCGGCCAGGATCGTGACGGACGATTTGGAGACGGAGAGCAGGCCGGCCAGAAACACCGTGCAGGCCTTGTTGGCGGCATTGTCCACCGGCGGTGCGGTCAGATTGATTTTAATGGCATCGCCCAACAGTCCCACAACCTGGTTTCTTGATGATCGCGGCTGAACGCGGATGCTAAATGTCAAGCCGTCAGTTTTTTCGTAGATCGAAAAAGGCATAGGCACTGTATATGGCTAGCGGTAAACGGTGAGCGGTGAACAGTGAGCAGTGAACGGTGAACGGCAAATGGTGAACAATCACGCGTTGCTGTTCGGCATTGCCGGTTCACGATTGTCGTTTGATCAATTCCCGAATAAACGCCGGTGGACGGACAACCTTGCCCTGATGGTTGACAAAGGCATGCCGGGTGTAACCCGTCGTGTGGGTAACGGTGCCGTCCTGGCTGTTTATGGCGTAGTCGAACTGCATGCCGGCCCGAAATTCTGTGTTCAGGGTGGCTTGGATGCGGATCACATCATCGTATCGCGCCGGGGTAAGGTATTTGCATTTGACCTCGCTGACCGGCAGCATGAGACCGCGCGCCTCGATCTCCCGATAGGGCAGGCCCAGGTGCCTAAACAGCTCTGTCCTTCCAATTTCGAACCAGCGCAGGTAATTGGCGTGGTAGACAATGCCCATGGTATCCGTGTCGCCGTATATGACGCGGTAGGTGGTGCTGTGGGATAACGGGGGTGGTTGCTTGTTCATGGTTCATCGTTCTGGGTTTGGGGCGACAACGTTGCCATTGCAGTCAATTCCGATGGACCCAATTGGACCCAATTTCTGAAATCCCACATTACCAAATCCCTCAATCGCCCTACAGGTGTGTTTCGAAAAACGCCTTTAGCTCATCATAAGTTGTCGTCACGGCAAACTGGGGAAATTCATCGATCACATTCTGGGGGGGACGAAACAAAATGCCCTGGTGGGCGGCTTTGAGCATGTTGACATCGTTGTAGGAATCACCCATTGCCAGCACCTGATAGTTGAGTTCGGTAAAGGCCTGTACCACCTTGCGTTTGCCGTCGGCCTGGCGCAGGTTATAGCCGGCAATGGCACCGCTGCTATCGATGGTCAGATCGTGGCACAGCAACGTTGGCCAGCCCAGTTTCTCCATCAAGGGCCGGGCGAATTCCACATAAGTGTCGGAAACGACAATGACCTGGGTGCGGGCCCGCAGCCAGTCCAGGAACGTCCGCGCCCCCGGCAGCGGCTGCATGGTGGCGATCACATCCGTGATGTCTTTCAGCTTGAGGCCATTGGCATCCAGATGGGAGAGGCGGTGCTTCATCAGCACATCATAGTCGGATATATCCCGGGTGGTGAGCCGGAGTTCCTCAATTCCCGTGCGCTCGGCTACATTGATCCAGATTTCGGGAACGAAAACACCTTCCAGATCAGAGCAAACGATATGCATGTCACCTCACTGTTTTGAGAACATCCAACAGGTCATTTGGCCTTTTATGAATTCAATTGTTCGTCATTGCCGACGAACCCTCTGTGCCTGTCATTGTAGAAGCTGGCGTGTTTCGGGGCCGCGGCAAAAAGGGTGAGGCCGTATCATCTGTACTGCCAACCCTTTTAAAAAAGGCCCTGTAGGGCGCCGGCTTTGTATACTTTATTCCTGGCCATTTTCATCTTCGATTCTGATCAACATGGGTCGGCTGGCCACCACATCCAGGGCACCGATCTCAGCCAATGCCCGGCTCACATCGGCTTCCCGGGCATAATGGGTCAACATGACCACCGGCACCGAACCGTTGGTTTTTCTGCCCTTCTGATGAACGTATTTGAGGCTGATGGCATATTTGCCCAAAATACCGGCGATGGCGGCCAGGACGCCGGGCCGGTCCATGGCATCGAAGCGAAAGTAGTAGTGGGTGACGATGTCATCCATGGACAGGATGTCGATGGCACGAATTTGGTCGGCCTGGAAGCCCAGGGTCGGCACCCGCCCGGTGCCCTGGGTGGCCAGGTTCCTGGCGATATCGACAATATCCGACACCACGGCACTGGCTGTGGGCATCATGCCTGCTCCGTGACCATAAAGCAGGATTTCTCCCACCGCATCGGCGGTCACACTGATGGCGTTCTGTGTGCCATTGACATTGGAAAGCAGGTTGTCAAAGGGGATCATGGTGGGATGGACCCGCGCTTCGACCGCTTGGCCGTTGAATTTGGTAATGGCCAGCAGCTTGATGCGATACCCGAACTGGGCGGCGAACTCGATATCCAGCGGTGTGATCTTGGAGATCCCTTCGATATAAACGTCGTCGAAATTGATCTGCATGCCGAAGGCCAGGGCCGAGAGAATAGCCAGCTTGTGGGCCGC
The DNA here is from genome assembly GCA_050124445.1 of Desulfosarcina sp. Lineage (GTDB taxonomy): Bacteria > Desulfobacterota > Desulfobacteria > Desulfobacterales > Desulfosarcinaceae > Desulfosarcina. The sequence goes on along the minus strand of JASFFF010000558.1, from coordinate 233 downwards.
ATCCAGGCCCTCCACATCCAAGGTGGGATCGGCCTCGGCATACCCCTTGGCTTGGGCTTCGGCCAGGGCCGTTTCGAACACCACGCCCTCATCGGTAATCTTTGACAGAATATAGTTGCAGGTGCCGTTGAGAATGCCGGTCATGGCGCTGATGCGATTGCCCACCAATGATTCCCGAACAGTTTTGATGATGGGCATGCAACCGCCCACGCTGGCCTCGTAGGCCAAGTCGA
>JASFFF010000557.1:0-3021 GCA_050124445.1 Desulfosarcina sp. | reverse complement strand
TTGGCACTGTCAATGGTTCGCTTCGGAGGGGCTGTGGGTGGGGGACCCCGGGGGTTGCTGCCTTTTTGGCTTTTAACAGCTGCTTGGAGATAGAAGCCTAATGGCGCGGGCAAGGCCCACTAGCCCTGCCAGGTCCGAAAAGCACCGGTGTCCAGGTGGACAAAATCGGAGCGGGGATAATAACCGACGCCTCCCATTTCCAGATCCAGGCAGGCCTGACGGAGTTTTTGGGTGGCGCACCCGGGTAGGCGCACATCGATGGCGCGTCCCAGCATGTGGAAGCTGAACTTGGCCACACCCCTGCTGTGCTTGCGCAGTTGATTATTGGTTCGGGGCGAACGGTAGCCGGATATAATGTGGAAGGGGACACCCGGCGCTAAACGTTGGTTGACACGGTACAGAAGGTCCAGCAGACGAACATCCATGGCCTGGACCTCGCCGGTGCGATGATCCCTTAAAATGTGGTTTATGCGCTTGATGCCGTCGGGGCGATAGGCCCCGTTTTCACAAAAACAAACCCTGAGCCGTTCGGCGGTATGGGTGTTGTAAAAACCCAGTGAACGGGAACCATGATCGGGCTGCAGGGCAGTCCATCCAGTTGCCGGGATCAGGCAGGAGGTTAGAAAACCACAACCGATTTGTATGAATTCACGCCGATTACAACTCCCCATGGTGAGCTCCGCGCCTTCGGCTATTGCCTTTTATCCGATCATACCGCCAAACCGATGCACATAAAGGCAAGAAGCATACCTACATACCGAAACACGCCAGAAGATATGGGCCATGGATGCATGAAATAGTTAACTAGTTGTTATGATAATTTTTCACAGGCCACTTCTGTTAGGGAGGCCATTGATTTAGCCAGCTGTTCGAGATCCCCAACGGCGACCTTCTGCGCACAATTCGTCAATCGGTTGACGAAAAATGTTATCTGCCGTCTAGACCCTGAAATCGGGGCAGCCGGCTGACGCATTCGACCGGCACCGGTTGGCCGCGACCCCAGAACCAGACCTTAAGTCACAATTCGCTGAAACAGCTTTTCAAGGTCCCTGAGGTGCCACTGGACCCAAATGGGCCTTCCATGGGGGCAGTGTGATGGGTTGTCGCAGGTATCCAGTTGCTCAAGCATGGCCTGAATCTGAATATCGCTGAGCTGCTGGCGGGCTCGGATGGCATGGTGGCAGGCCATGACCATGAGGCATTCGTCCACAATCGATGCCATATCGGCCGCTAGGCCCAATTCAGCCGTCTTTTCTGCCAGTTGCCTTACCATGGCGGGGATATCACTGCTGTCCAACAAGGTGGGCACGGCTTTGACGACGAAGGTATTGCCACCGAATGGTTCGATTTCCAGACCGTAGCGATCCAGCATCGGCGCCAGCTTTTCCAGAATCTGGGCCTCGCGGAAACTCAGATCCATGGTCTCAGGCAGCAACAGGCGCTGGGAGGCGGGCCTACTCGAATCGGATTGGCGTTTGAGTTGTTCGAATACGATGCGTTCATGCGCCGCATGTTGGTCGATTAGCATCAAGCCGTCGTCGGCTTCGCAGACAAGATACGTGCCCTTGATCTGGCCGATGACGGTCAGGTCGGCAAAGAACCGTTTTTCCCACAGGGGAGACTGTCGGGATTTTCCGATGTCACGGTCTGGATGCTGCAAGGTCGCTTGAAGGACACCGGTGGCGTCTGATCGCGGCACGCCATCGTTCTGAATGGGCTCGGGGCCCGTAAATGGTACAGAGCGGTCCGACACCCTGGAATGCGCCTTATCATTAGAGGCCCTATCCGCGGACATATGCTGGCGACCGGCAGCTGTTTCCAGCCCCGCCGAGGTGGGAAACGCCAAATCGGACCTACCCGCTGCAGGTGTCTTCCAACGGGGGGGATCGGATTGTCGAAGGGCCTGGGCCACGGCTTCCTCAACGGCATCGTGGACGATCCGTTGCCGCACAAAACGGACTTCATGCTTCGTCGGATGCACATTGACGTCTACTTGGTCAAAGGGGACGCTCAGAAGGAGCACCGCCACCGGGTACTGGCCCTTCATCAGCCGCCCTCGATAGCCGGCAAAAAGGGCGTGCTGAATGACCCGGTCCTTGACCCAGCGGCCGTTGACAAACAAATAGATACCCCGGGACGTGGCGCGTTTCAGACGCGCGGCGGCGACCCAGCCATTGATCTGAACATCGCCTGCGGCCCTGTCGACCGGATAGAGCGCTTGTTTGATCACGCTTCCGAGCACGTCGGCCACGCGGTCAATGGGGTCTGCGGCAGGTGTCCAACGCTTGATGGGTCGATTGTTGTGGGTCAGGCGAAATTGGACGGCGGGACGGCACAAGGCCATGCTGGCAATGGTGTCGGCAATGTGTCCCATCTCCGTTTTGACGCTTTTTAAAAACTTGCGCCGGGCGGGGGTATTGTAAAAAAGCCGCGCCACGCTAACCATGGTGCCTATGGGCGCCCCCACTTCGGAGACACTGTCGATCCGCCCTCCGGCCACCTCGATCCGCGTGCCGGCGTCGGCGTCCGCATCCCGGGTGACCAGGCTGAAGCGGGAAACCGAGGCGATGCTGGGCAGGGCTTCTCCACGAAATCCGAGCGAGCGTATGGCAAACAGGTCCGAATCCCCTCTGAGCTTGCTGGTCGCATAGCGCTCCAAACACAGCAGGGCATCGTCCCGCCCCATCCCCTGCCCGTTGTCCGCGACACGGATGAGGTTGCGGCCACCCTGTTCGATTTCCACGATGACCCGTGTGCTGCCGGCATCCAGCGCATTTTCCACCAACTCCTTGACCACCGATGCTGGACGCTCCACCACTTCGCCGGCGGCGATCTTGTTGGCCAAGATTTCAGGAAGGACTCTGATGGTAGACATTTAAATCACCTGGCAGGACACTATTTGGCGATCTGTTCAAAGCTGCGGGCCAGGTACTCCGATTCCATCGGTGTCAAGTTGAATCGCAGGCAGGCAGCCTCCAGAAGTTCCTGACGACTTTTAGACGAACCCGCCTTTTCTTCTTC
>JASFFF010000556.1:0-3027 GCA_050124445.1 Desulfosarcina sp. | reverse complement strand
GCTTAAGAGAAAGCATCTTCGCAGAATAAACCCAATACCGGTCTGCGGACCACTGACAACCCATGGCCACTTACCTAATCAAACGGCTGCTTCAGGGAATCGTCGTCTTGCTGGCGGTCTCCTTGGTCTGTTTTATCATTTTCCGATACACCGGTGATCCGGTGTTGATGCTGGCCGGCAAATACGCCACCCAACAGGAGCGCGAGATGGTGCGGGTGTCATACGGCCTGGACCGCCCCATGTATGTTCAGTACTTCAGCTTTATCGGCGGCGTGCTCAAGGGCAACTTCGGAAAATCTTACATCAGTTCGGTGGATGCCCTGGACATGATCCTGGAGCGTATGCCGGCCACCCTCGAGCTGGCATTCACCGCCATCTGTATTTCGTTCATCCTGGGGGTGGGACTGGGGGTGGTGGTCTCGGTGTGGCCCACCGGCCTGGTGGCCCGGGCAATCATGGCGGGGTCGATTTTCGGCATTTCCATCCCCACCTTTCTAATTGGCATTTTGTTGGTGATGGTTTTTTCGGTCTACATGGATGTGCTGCCCTCCTTCGGCCGCGGCGAGACCGTCCAGATCGGCTTTTGGCGCACCGGGCTGCTGACGGTTGACGGCTGGAAGCACATTATCCTGCCGGCGTTCACCCTTTCCGGATACCAGTTGGCCGTACTGCTACGTCTCACCCGGGCCGGCATGCGCGAAGTGCTTTCCGAGGAGTACATCAAAACGGCCTGGGCCAAGGGACTGTCACCCTTCAAGGTAATTATTAAGCATGCCCTGAGAAATGTATTGATCCCGGTGGTTACCATCGCTGGGCTCTCCTTCGGTGAACTGATCGCCTTTTCCATCGTTACCGAAACCATTTTCCAGTGGCCGGGCATGGGCAACCTGCTGCTGACCTCCATTTTCGAGACCGACCAGCCGGTGATCGTCACCTACATCATGCTGGCGTCGGTGATTATTTTAACCATCAACATCCTGGTGGATTTAACCTACGCGTTCCTCAACCCGAAAATCAGATACGAGTAGCACGCTTATGGCCGGTATATTAAAATCCCAGCACCTTCGAAACTTCCTGCGGGACCCGTCCGCCCTGTTCGGCAGCATTCTTTTGCTGATCTTTTTTTTCTGTGCGATTTTTGCGCCCCTGCTGGCACCCATGGATCCCTATAACCTGATGACCGTGGATCTGGGCGATTTTCTACTGCCGCCCGCCTGGATGGATGGCAGCGTGTCGGCATTCCCGCTGGGCACCGACGACCAGGGACGTGGGATCCTCTCCACAATCCTTTACGGGCTGCGCACATCCCTGATTGTCGGTTTTTCGGTGGTGGCCATCTCCAGCGTTATCGGCATCGTTATGGGCATGCTTGCCGCCTACTATGGCGGTGTTTTGGATGCGTTGGTCATGCGCCTGGCCGACACCGTGTTCGCTTTTTCCACCACCTTGCTGGCCGTATTGCTGCTGGGGGTGTTTGAAACCCGTGGCGTGGTCACGGTCATCTTTGCCATCTGTATTGCCAACTGGGTCAAGTATGCCCGTACCACTCGCGGCAGTGTGCTCGAGATCAAGGACAACGCCTATGTGGTTGCCGCCCGGTCCTCCGGGGCCGGGGATGGTCGTATTCTATTTCGCCACATCCTGCCCAATGCCCTGCCGCCTATTTTTGTGGTCATGGCCGTGGACCTGGCCGTGGCAATCATGCTGGAGGCCACCTTGAGCTTCCTGGGCGTCGGTGTGCCACTTACCGAACCCTCCATCGGCATGATGATTTCCATTGGCAAGAACTACATCTACGCCGGCATGTGGTGGCTGACCCTTTTTCCCGGTGCCACACTGATTCTGCTGGTTGTGGCCATCAACCTCTTCTCGGACTGGCTAAGGGATGAGCTGAATCCAAAGCTGGCCCGCCAAACGTAGGCTTCATGACATTTGATGCGGTCGGCGTTATCGGTCGTCGCGGTATCTTCAAATACAGCGTCCTCCCTCTATCCTTGCCACCTCAAATATCCTCAAGCCTTCAATTTTAGAGCAATTACAATTATGGACATGAAAACATTCATCACCGGCAGGATCGATGATTTTCTCAACGACCTGGAGACGCTGGTCAACATAGACAGCAGCAGTGACCATCTTCCCGGTATCGAGGCGGTGGGCCAGTTTCTAAATCATCGTCTGGAGGCCATCGGCTTCACCGCCCGGATTGAGAAGCTGGGTGACCGGGGCGTACCCTGCCTGCACGCCCGTAACGGCCCGCATGATGGGCCGGCCGACATCATGTTTTTGGGGCACATGGATACGGTTTTTCCACCGGGTGAGGTGAAAAAGCGGCCGTTTGCCATCGATGGTGACCGTGCTGCCGGGCCAGGTGTGTGCGACATGAAGGGCGGCCTGCTTACCGCCTTGCATGTGCTTGAAGCCCTGCATCACGCTTCAATATTGTCTCATCTGTCCATCGACCTATGCTTCAATGGTGATGAGGAGGTGGGATCGGCAGCGTCACGGGAATGGATCGAAACCCATGCCCGCAACAGCCGTCGTGTTTTCGTTTTTGAACCCTGCCGTCCGGGAAACCAGTTTGTTTTGCAGCGCAAAGGCGGCGGTGGATTTGAGATCCACGCCCACGGCATGTCCGCCCACGCCGGCGTAGAGCCGGAAAAGGGTGCCAACGCCGCCGTGGAGATCGCCCACCAGGTCGTCGCCATTCAACAGTTCAACGACCAAGCCGATGCGGGCATTTCGGTACATGTAACCGTGATCCGCGGTGGTGAGAAAAACAACATCATTCCCGATACGGCCTATGCGTCCGTGGATGTCCGCGTGGCCAAAGCAAGCCAAATCCCGCAGGTCAGGTCCTATTTTCAATCCCTGCCTCAGCACACCCACATCGCCGGCGTGACTGTGTCTGTCAGTGGCGGGATCGACCGGCCGCCCATGGAAGCCGATCCAAAGACCATGCAGCTGTGGGGGCTGATTGAAAAGCAAGCCCGGCAAAAGAACATGACCATCGAAGCCATTTCCACAGGC
>JASFFF010000555.1:0-3034 GCA_050124445.1 Desulfosarcina sp. | reverse complement strand
GGAAGTTAGCATGTTGGATATTTGAAGCGATGTTATTTCGGGAACGGCCGAAAAAAGAACCCCTGAGTTTCAATAGAGAAAATCAGGGGTTCTTAAATGGGTGCGCTCTTTAATCAACAAGGTGTCGGCTCGGGATCGGCATCAGGAACAGGGTCAGCGCAGGACAATGCATGTCAGGCGTCGGATCTATTTCGGGATAGGGAAGCGCATTAAAGAGCAGATACTGACTCGCACATACAAAAATACTTGTCAATCATTTTTTTATGCTGAATTTCTTTTCAAACATAACCCATAGTAAACATTGAATTATGTATGATATTGAACCCATAGTTCGTAAATAATATCAGAATCGGTTTACTTCTTTTTTGGCAACAAAGGGTGATAAGCATGAAAATACACTGGATACGTGCAAGGGATCTTCCGGATCTTTGGTTTCAGGCGATCCACGATATCCTTGACCAGGGGAATCGATTTGTTATTGACAGAGGCTCTTATGCCGGGCAAACCCGATTGGAATATGACTATTTTTGCGGACACGTTAACTATCCGGGAACCCTGCCATTGATTCCCGACATTCCACCATCCTGTGGTATCCCCAATCCTGTTGAAGAGGCCTATATTTTTGGTGGTGACGGTTACCATCGATCCTATATCGAGTATCTGATGACTGGCGAAAAGGAACCCGGCGAATCATACACCTACGGTGAACGACTGACGCGGGCACCCATCACAGGCGATAAGCGGATGTGGTGGAATGAAAACAAGACCGATATAATCGATCGGCGAGCCGTCGATGCAAAAATAGTGTTCGAGGAAAATGGCATTCTTTTCTTAAATCAGATTGAATGGATCATAGACACATACAAACGGTTTGGATCCCGCAACAATCAAATGGTTCTCCAGGTGGCTCACCCATCCGACGTCACCCTGGTAGACCCCCCTTGCCTGCGATCCATTGACACACGAATCCAGGATGATGCCCTTCACTTCTTCGTGTATTTTCGATCTTGGGATCTATGGGGAGGAATGCCCGCGAACCTGGCGGGCATTCAAAATCTAAAAGAATACATGGCTGCCGAAATCGGGGTCGACGATGGAGAAATGATAGTCGAAAGCAAGGGTTTGCATTTGTATGGATATGCAGAAGAACTGGCCAAATTGCGCTGTTTGAAACAACCCTGAAAAGGCCAAAAGTTAGAAATCAATTGATCCGGGCGTCCTGGGAAAGGGAATGACATCCCTGATATTGGAAACGCCCGTTATTAGCATCAGCAGGCGTTCGAAACCCAATCCAAACCCGCTGTGGGGAACTGTCCCGTAGCGCCTAGAGTCCAGATACCACCAGTAATTGTCTTTGGGAAGATCGAATCTTTCCATTTGTCTTTCCAATACGTCCAACCGTTCCTCACGCTGGCTGCCGCCAATCAGTTCTCCGATTCTGGGCACCAGAATATCCATGGCGCCAACGGTTTCGTCATCGTCATTCAACCGCATGTAAAAGGGTTTAATGGTTTTGGGATAGTCATAAATAATTACCGGTTTTTGGAACTTCTTTTCGGTGAGGAACCGTTCGTGTTCAGATTGGAGGTCTGCACCATAGGCAACCGGAAAGTTGAATGATGCCTTGGCAGCGATCAGGATGTCGACAGCGTCCTTGTAGGTAAGGCGCACAAATTCAGACGCAACGATATTTTCAAGGGTTTGTAACAGCTGCTTGTCAACGAAACGGGCAAAGAGATCCAAATCTTCCGAACAATTGTCTATGGCAAACGCAATAAGATGTTTAATCAACCGTTCGCCCATTTCCATGTTGCCGGTGAGATCGCAAAAAGCCATCTCCGGTTCTATCATCCAGAATTCGGCCACATGCCGGCTGGTATTGGAGTTTTCGGCACGAAAGGTGGGGCCGAATGTGTACACATCTCCTAAAGAAAGAGCAAACATCTCGGCAGATAATTGTCCGGACACGGTCAAATTGGATTCAGCACCAAAAAAATCGTCTAAAAAGGTTGTTTTTCCCCCTTCTCCCGTTAAATGAAGGGGGTTCAGGGTGGTTACCCGAAAAAGTTCACCGGCACCTTCACAATCCGACCCAGTGATAACTGGCGCATGAATGTATCGAAACCCCCGATCCCTGAAAAACTGGTGCACCGCCCAGGACATTTCGGACCGGATTCTAAAAACAGCACCGTATTTGTTGGTGCGCGGTCGAAGATGGGCAATGGTTCTCAGAAATTCGTCGGTATGGCGTTTCTTTTGAAGGGGGTAGGTTTCCGGGGCTGTACCAATGATGTCGACTCGAGTGGCCTGAATCTCCCATTTCTGACCGCCACCCTGGGAAGCAATAAGGCGGCCATGCACCACGATGGCTGATCCAGTGGTCAGTTTCTTTGTTTCATCGTAACCGGGCAGGTGCGTATCGACCACGATCTGCATATTTTTCAAGCAAGAGCCGTCGTTGACCTCGATAAAGGAAAAGGTTTTGGCGTCTCGTTTGGTGCGCACCCAGCCTTTGATCATCACCCTCTCAATCGGTTTTTCCGTTTTCAACAGGGCAGCAATTTTTTGTCTTTTCATGATTGGTTTTCCTTTGCATATCCTGAAAACGGACTGAAATTCTTGCGAATTTCATATTGTGCGCTTATATTGACCACTGTAGGTCTGGCATTGCGCACCGTCATGACGATATTGGTTTCTCGGGTTTCGGCGTCGCAACATCCATTTCTCCGGTTAATCAAGAGAATGGAAAAGGCGCCTACAATTAGGACTAACAGTTTAATTTCTCTATCTATTTGTATCATCATCGTGCTATTGGAATCGATGTTTAAACCAAGCACTGAATGTGAAGAATAACATGAGCCAGGCATCCATTCAAGACATCCTACCCTTGATCCAGAAGCCCAGCCGTTATTTGGGTGTGGAATTCAACCGGACGCGAAAATCCTGGAAAAAGACGCGTCTACACGTAGCCTTGGCCTTTCCTGATCTTTACGAAATTGCCACATCCCATTTCGGCATACAGATTCTATACGAT
>JASFFF010000554.1:0-3039 GCA_050124445.1 Desulfosarcina sp. | reverse complement strand
TGACTGAACAAACTGGCGCTGAAATAGAAGAAAGGCGACCAGCAGGGGTGCCACGGAGATCAACGTGGCGGCGGATATGATGGACCAGTTAACGCCTGATTCCGGTGCCCCGAATATCCCCAATCCGACGGTCAGCGGCCGGGTCTCCACCGAGTTGGTCACGATGAGAGGCCAGAGGAAATTGTTCCAGTGGTGGCTGATGGACACCAACCCATAGGCCAAGTAAGTGGGCCGCGCCAAAGGAACATACACCCGCCACAACACACCCAATGTACCGCACCCTTCAAGCCGTGCAGCTTCTTCTAGCTCCTTTGGCGTGGATTTGAAGGCCTGACGAAGTAGAAATATGCCGAAGGCACTTGCCATGTAGGGCAGGCCGATTCCAAGAATGGTGTCCACCAAATTGAACCGGGCCAGAGTAACGTAGTTCTCGACGATGAGGATTTCCGGCGTGATCATCAGCTGAACCAGCACAAGGGCGAAGGCAATCTGGTGTCCACGGAAGCGATAGCGTGCAAAAGCGTAGGCCGCCAGTGTGCATAAAACCAGCTGAGCACAAAGTATCATGGTGACCAGGACGAAGGTATTCAGTGCGTAACGGGGAAACGGCGCCTGGGAAAGGGCCTCGTGAAAATTTTGTAGCGTCAGGGGCGCTAGAAGATCGAAATTGACGGCATATTCGCCGGAGTGAAAGGCCGCCCAGAAAGCGTACACCAGCGGTGAAATCCAGAGCAAGGCCAGCAGCCATGCGCCAGCGGTTTCAAGTGATGCGTAAAATACCTGCGAAATAGTACGGGAACCACTCATCGATAGTGCACCCGCTTATCCAAGACGAAGAACTGCAACAGCGCCATAATCGATAGTAAGAACAGCAAAACCACAGTAAGCGCCGCAGCGAAATGCGTTTCGAAATAGGAAAAGGCCGTTTCGAAAATATAGTAAAGCAGAAGATTGCTCGCATTGTCGGGACCGCCCTTGGTAAGAACGAAAAGATGATCAACCAGCTTAAACGAATTGAGCACTGCATTAATTAGTACGAAGAGTGTTGTGGGCATGAGCAGGGGGAACATCACCCGACGAAAGTAATACCAGCGGCCAGCTCCCTCCAGCTGCGACGCTTCCTTGAGTTCCGGCGGAATATTCTGCATGGCCGCCAGGTAAAAAATCATAAAGAAACCGGCCTCTTTCCAGATGGTCATGACCATGATGGCTGGAAGCACCGTGGTCGGGTCCCCCAGCCAGTTGTGCCCTGAAAAGCCCAGCCATGCGGCAATCTGATCGATCAGGCCGATATCCGGCGTGTAGAAGAACAGCCAAATATTGGCAACGGCGATCATGGGCAAAATAGTCGGCGTGAAATAGGCCATGCGCACCAGTGCCCGGCCAGGTATGGAACGATTTACCAGCAATGCCATGACAATGGCGAGTGCGATGGAAGTGGGGATGGTGCCCAGTGCGAACCAGGCGTTGTTGGTCAGAACTTTCCAAAAAATGGGATCGTTTATCATGCGTTCATAATTGAACACGCCGACGAAGCGCGACGGGCGGATGGCCGTCGCCTTGGAGTACAGGCTGTCGATCACCGTCGCCACCGTGGGATAATGGGTGAAGGCGATCAACAAGATTGCTGCGGGCATGAGCAGTAGCCATCCCTGGACATGTCTCAAGTCACGGGTTTGCATGGGCGTTGCGAACGATAAGGCGCAATAACAAGCCACAGTCAGGGTGCTCGTTATTGCGCCGTTGGAATTAGCGGTATTGTTTCAACAATTGGTCGGCCTGTTTTTGTGCCTCTTTCAAGGCCGCTTCGGGGGTCTTCGATCCGGTTAATGCCGCCTGAATGGCATCATCCAGCAACTTGCGCACGCGGCCGGTCTGATAGGTGGAAAGCTCGGCGGTCGCGTATTGGAGTTGATCCCTGGCCACCGCCGCATAAGGGAATTCTTTAACGTATTGCTTCAGCGCTTCGGTTTCATAGGCTGCCGGGCTCACCCCCATATAACCGGTCTTCATGGACCACTCGGCAGAGCGCTCCGGACTGGTCATGAATTTGATCAGCCGCATGGCTGCTTTGCGTTCCTCCGGAGTCGTCTTCTTGAAAATATAGAAATTGCCGCCGCCGGTAGGCGTGCCCCTGCGTTTGCTGGCGGGCAGCATGGCTACGCCGAAGTTAAATGTGGCATTGTTTTTTACGGCTGTCAGATTGCCAGTGGAGTGCCACATAATTGCGGTTTTGCCTTCGAGAAAATTCTGCCGCAAAGTACCCCACTCGATGGTTCCTTTAGGCATGACCCCGTGATTGTTCCCCAAATCCTTCCAGAACGTCAGGGCGCCGATTACAGCAGGATCGTCGAAATAGGTGGTGTCGCCATCGCCGTTCATCAGCACCTGGCCATTTTGCATGGTCAGCGCGCCGAACATCCAGTAGGGATAGCCGGTTGAGGGAATCATCGCGCCCCATTGAGAACCATCCGGTTTGGTGAGCTTTTTGCCCATCGCCACCATTTCGTCCCAGGTTGCCGGCGGTTTGTCAGGATCGAGCCCGGCCGCCTGGAAGGCATCCTTGTTGTAATACATCACAATCGTGGAACGCTGGAAAGGAATGCCCCACGTCTTGTCGGCCGTGCGGCCGTTTTCCATGAGGGTGGGATAAAACGAATCTAACCAGGCCTTCTCCTCGGCTGTCTCCACCACGTCGTCGAATGCGACGATGGCATCCTGCTCAATCAGCTCGTAGATATCGATGGAAAACATCACCGACAACTGGGCAGGCTGCCCGCTTTTCAGGGCTGCCAGGGCCTTGATACGGGCATCGTTATAGTTGCCGGCATAGATCGCCTTAACCCTGATGTCTGGATTTTCTTTCATGAAATCAGCAACGATCCCGTCCACAATCTTGGTCAACGGTCCGCCAACGGCCACCGGATAATACATGGTCAACTCCGTGGCTGTGCCGGTCGAAACGGCAGCTATGAGAACAACCGTGACCATTATGCCAATACCGAACCATTTACATTTTTTGAACATTGTACGCCTCCT
>JASFFF010000553.1:0-3040 GCA_050124445.1 Desulfosarcina sp. | reverse complement strand
GTGCCCCTGGTGACCGCCTTGGGGGTGGGGCTCGCCCGCACCATCCGTGGTCGGGACCCGCTGACGGACGGATTCGGCCTCATCGCCTTGGCGTCTCTAACGCCGATGATTTTCGTTATGGTTTATGGCCTGTTCATGCACTGACGGGGATGAGCCGCAGGCCGTCTCAGGATAAAGGCGCAAAAACGCGCCATTAGAAAATGCCACCCGTCACATGGGGAAATGACAACACCTTGGAAATACTTTTTAATCCGGTCCGACTGCTTCTTGCCACTGCCAAAGACGTAGTGCCGGTGCTGGCGCTGCTGGTCTTTTTTCAGATGGTCGTGCTTCGCCAGCCGATTCCCCGGCCCAAGCGCATCGTTTTTGGTTTTTTTCTGGTCCTCGTCGGGATGGCTTGTTTTCTGGGCGGGCTCGATCTGGCACTTTTCCCCGTGGGACGAAGCATGGCCACGATGCTCACCGAAGATACGGTCAGCGGCAGCGCGGCGTCCTGGACGGCTTACGGGTGGGTGTACCTATTTGCCTTCATGGTGGGTTTTTCCACCACCATCGCCGAACCCTCACTCATCGCCGTTGCCAACAAGGCCCAGGAGTCATCCAAAAGAACCGTGTCGGCCATCGGGTTGCGTGTAGCCGTGGCCCTGGGTGTCGCCGTCGGTATTTCCCTGGGTACGTTTCGCATCGTCACCGGCACACCGCTTTATCTATACATTCTTGCCGGTTACGCTGTGGTGGCCGTGCAAACTGTGCTCGCACCTAAGATCATCGTTCCTCTGGCCTACGATTCGGGCGGTGTAACCACTTCCACGGTTACGGTCCCGCTGGTGACTGCCCTGGGTTTGGGTATAGCCTCCAGTGTACCGGACCGCAGTCCGGTTCTGGACGGCTTCGGCCTGATTGCCTTTGCCAGCCTATTTCCCATCATCAGCGTGCTGGGCTACGCACAGTTTGCCCATTGGATGACCCGCAGAAAAAGCCGAAAGTAATGACTTCGTATGATGGGGGCCTGATAAAGCGAAGGAACGCGTACCGGCGGAAGCAACCGGTTGGCAACGCCCGGTGACAATGCTCCACTATCGGTGTATCTTGCGGACATAGATTCACAAAGGAGGATAAAAGTGGCCTTTAAATGCATCGTAGCCATGGTAAAACCGGATCTCACCGACAAGGTCGTCGACTCGGCGAAAGGCGCCGGCGCAACAGGGGCCACCATCATCGACGCATCTGGTACCGGTGCGAGAGAAGCCAAGACGTTTTTCGGATTGAGCCTCGACATTCGCACTGAGGTGGTGCTGTTTCTCGTCAGTGAGGAGGGGGTTGCTCCGTTGCTGTCGGCCATTCACAAAGCCGGGCGATTTCACGAACCAGGTACTGGGATTGCCTTTGTACTCGGCGTGGAATCGGCCATCGGCATTGAAAGCCAGATGACCAATGAGCAATAGGTGGACGCCCTCTCAAAGTTGGCCTTTTTTGGATCATGTTTTCCATTATTGGTTTCGCACAGCAAGCATAGTGGCCAGTTGTGCTCGTTCAAAACGGCGCCACACCTACTGGGTGTATGGGCTGGGCGCTAAATATCGTTTGCATTTATAGGGGATACGGATGATCTCGCCTGGAGCTCGGGGTCGCATGCTGATTCTTGGTGGGGCCGTGCTCTTCGGAACCACTGGCACGGCCCAGGAGTTCGCGCCTGCCGGTATTGATCCCGCATCCACCGGCGCCATCCGCATGATGGTCGGTGGGCCGCTGCTGGGGCTGATGGCACTTCTCTTTAGAGGGCATTCCGTTCGGGGACCATGGCCCGCCGGTTGGCTTTTTCTTGGAATCATCGGAGTGGCTGCATTTCAATACTGCTTCTTCAAATCCGTTCACATGACCGGCGTGGCTGTGGGAACCATGGTGGCCATCGGGTGTTCCCCCATCGTTGCCGGAGCATTGGGTTTTATTTTCCTTAAGGAGCCCTTGGGTCGGCGGTGGTTTCTATCCGCCATTCTAACTTTGACCGGCTGCTGCATGCTGGTGCTGCCCAATGGCGATGTCGCCGTTGACGGCGGCGGCATTCTACTCGCAGTCTGCGCAGGCAGCGGTTATGCCATTTATATTTTGGCAGCTAAGCGTCTAATGCAGACCGTAACGGCCCTTCCCATGGTCGCGGTGGTATTGAGCGCGGCCGGTGTCGTTCTCCTGCCGGTCCTGCTGGACGCCCGGTGGGATCTTTGGCTGACCGCTCGTGGAATAGGTGCCGGCCTGTGGCTGGGGGTCGCTGGCACGGCAGCCGCTTATCTGCTCATGGCCATGGGGCTGGCGACGACGCCGGTATCCAGTGCGGCCCTGATGGTACTGGCCGAACCCCTGGCGGCGTGCCTGCTGGGCATTATCGTGTTGCAGGAACCGCTGACGACGATCGCGGCCTTGGGGATGGCGATGATTTTTGGAGGACTCGTTTTCGCATCCCGGTAGTCGCAGGGTTATCAATGTAATCGTACCCCTTGAAATCAATGGCGCGCCCGGCAGGGATCGAACCTGCGACACCCAGCTCCGGAGGCGGAGTAATATTTTTTACCTAACTTTACCTAAGCATTGATATACATAAATTAAAAATATATATATCAATGGTCTAAACAACACCATTTTACCTCAAAATACCTTGACTTCTAAAATTTGCAGTGGGTATAGTGGTGGGTATAAATTCCATACCCACCAATTTGAGGACCCTCCATGCCAGCACAAAAGCGACATCGAACCAAGTATCCAGGCGTGTATTACATCGTCGGGAAAGCCGTCGCCACGGGGAAGCCGGATAAAATATTTTACATCGATTATTACAAAGGCGGAAAGCGGATACAGGAAAAAGCCGGCCGACGATCCGAAGATATGACGCCCGCCCGCGCCGCCCAGAAACGTGCCGACAAGATCAAGGGACGGATTCTGCCAAACAAGGTGCAGCGTGAAGCGGAAAAGGCGGCCAAAAAAGCCGAGGAAGGTCGATGGACCATATCCAAATTATGGACAGCGTACAAGGCCGCAAAGCCGAATC
>JASFFF010000552.1:0-3052 GCA_050124445.1 Desulfosarcina sp. | reverse complement strand
TTCAGATCCGTTGGCCGCAATCATTGCCCGCAATAAAGCCAATGCCGATAGGGCTTCGACAGTCATTAAACCGCTTAGGGACGGGCTGGTCACCGTGAACGGACTGCGTTTTTGGTCCAATCCCAGCTACACACGGATCGTGATTGATGCCGACCAGGAGACCCGCTTCTCTCATCGTTTGCTGAAGAAGGACCCGACCATAAAAAAACCCCAGCGATTGTATATCGATCTGAGCAAGAGTCGCTTGGGTGAAGATATTCAAAAATTTGTTCCCATCAACGATGAGCTGCTCAGTGACGCGCGTGCCGGGCAATATACCCATCAAACCGTGCGGGTTGTCGTGGACATCAAGTCCTTTAAAACCTATAAAATTTTCTCGCTTAAGAATCCCTTTCGGATTGTACTGGATGTGTGGGGGCAAGATAGTGACAGATCGGTTGCCGATACACGTGCTTCGCCGAAACTTCCGCCCGGCGGCAAACTCCCACCCGGTGCCATCGCCCGCCAGTTGGCCCTGGGTGTCAATCGTATCGTCATCGATCCGGGACACGGCGGCAGAGACTTCGGGGCACCGGGCTATTTGAAGGGCGTGCATGAAAAAAACGTCGTTTTGCAAATTGCCAAGCGCCTGGCGCGCAAGGTGGAGCGCCAGCTAAACTGTGATGCAGTGCTCACTCGGACCACCGACCGCTTTTTGACCTTGGAGGAGCGCACCGCCATCGCCAATACCCAAAACGCCGACCTGTTCATTTCCATTCACACCAATGGCGTCAGAGACAGGCGAGTCTATGGTATTGAAACGTTTTTTCTCAATCTGGCGACCGACGATGACGCCATTCGCGTGGCGGCCCGTGAAAATGCCACATCGGCAAAAAACATCAGTGATCTGGAATCCATTTTGAATGACCTGATGCAAAACGCAAAAATCAGTGAGTCCAGCCGCTTGGCATCCATGGTCCAGCGAGAGATGACCCTGCATCTGAAAAAAAAGTACAGCCATATTCGCAGCAAAGGTGTCAAACAGGCACCCTTTTATGTGCTTTTGGGCGCCCAAATGCCCGCGCTGCTGGTGGAGACATCATTTATTTCCAACCCCAGAGAGTGCAAGCGGTTAATTAGCGCCGCTTATCAAGAACAGCTGTGTGACGGTATCATTCGCGGCATCCGCCAATACATTAAAGAGACCGCCCCGACGGCCTTTATGAGGCCAGCAGTCGGGCAGGGCAACAGCGGATGAACGACCCGCCTGAGCCGCAACAGCGAGTGCATTCCCCGCTCATTGGGGCGGCGGGTTTGGTGAGCGAATATAAAATCGGGAACTCGCGCCACCCGTCGGGCGGGTGGTTGTTGACGCAATAAAAATCTGCAGGAGGAGGTAGCCATGGCTTACGAAAATATCATTGTAGAGGTAGCAAAGGGAGTTGCCACCATTACCTTCAATCGCCCCAAAGCACTCAATGCCTTAAATGGCCAGACCCTGGATGAACTGGGGACGGCCCTGGATGGAATCGAAGCGGACGAGGAGATTCGGGTGCTTTTGCTCACTGGTGCTGGAGAAAAATCTTTTGTGGCCGGTGCAGATATTACCGAGTTGGCTACCTTCAACACCTTGCAGGGGAAGCTGTTTTCACGCAAAGGACAGTCAATCATCGGTCGGCTGCAGGATCTGGCCATCCCGGTAATTGCCGCCGTCAACGGTTTTGCCCTGGGAGGCGGCAGCGAAATGGCTTTGGCATGTGATTTTATCTATGCGTCGGAAAACGCGATGTTCGGACTTCCGGAAATCACCTTGGGCATTATTCCCGGGTTTGGCGGCACCCAACGCCTGCCACGCCTTATCGGCAGCAATCGGGCCAAGGAATTGATCTTTACCGGCAAGATGATTCCGGCGGCAGAGGCTGAAGCGATTGGATTGGTCAACCGTGTGCTACCGCAAGCATCACTCATGGAAGAGGCAATGAACACGGCTCGCTCGATTGCGAAAAAAGGCAAGGTTTCCTTGAGAGCCGCCAAACAAGCGGTCAACAACGGATTAAACGTGGATCTGGCGACCGGATGCCAGATCGAGGTCGATGCCTTTGCCATCTGCATGGCCAGCGAAGACGGCAAGGAGGGCACCCGGGCGTTTATCGAAAAACGAAAACCGACATTCAAGGGCAAGCTGCAGGGATGATATCTTTATGGGCGACTCAGGTTAAACCGGTGGCTGGTCCGCCGGTCTTTTTTGTTTTAACCTTTATCAATTGCTAAAGAAAAGCAACCTAAAGACCGACACTAGAGTGGGTGATGGCGTCAAGCATCCGGCGGTATCAACCAGCGATGCAACTGTTCGAACGCAACGGATCGATGGTCGGCACCGACAAATGCTTTCTATAATCAGCGCCTTTGCCTTATGCGGCCACATTAAGCAGGTTGTGAGTCTCATGAAATGGGGGTTTTCTTTTAGGTGTGGTGTGGTATATAAGCTTTTATTAACGACTACTTAAGTGATGCACGCCATTCACCTTGGCAACGCGGCAGCGATCGAAGTCGGATTCAAGGCCGCGTAGCCGTCGCTGATCATGGATGGTTGGAAACCGTACTAAAAAATAATTATAATTTATTTTAAATGGATATGTATTAATCTATTACTTGTTGGTTCAGGTTGCTCAATGGCCGACAAACAGGTCAATCGGGTACAAGTCATCTGGGCGGTCCTCTTGATTCTGGCCGGTTTGGGTGTTTTTTACCGCATTCCCCAGGTGATGCCGAACATTGAGCAAATTCCGAAATTTGCCGCTGCATCGGGCTTCATACGCTTTTGCTTCTATTTTATGGGGATTTTTCTGATCGGCGGTGGATGTAAAAAATTATATAACCAGTACCGCAAATAGTTCCGTTTAAACGGATGTGACTGTTCCGAAAGGATGTCTGGTACCGTGAACCATCAACCATGACGCCCTAACCAGCGCAGGCAAAGGTAATCATAATGGCCAACGCAGAAATTTCAATGACCCTCAACAAGGCCTCAGACAGTGCGCCACTGTCTGAGGCCCAGTATAAGGCCAGGATT
>JASFFF010000551.1:0-3053 GCA_050124445.1 Desulfosarcina sp. | reverse complement strand
GCGCACGTTTCCCGGCCAGTCATAGACCTGCAGGTCCAGGACATTGGCTTGGGTCAGCTGTGGAGAGGGAATATTGAGCTTTTTTGACAGCTTGTCGATGAAATGCCTGGCCAGCAGCTGGATATCGTCTTTGCGCTCTCTGAGCGGCGCCACCTGAATGGGAAACACATTCAGCCGGTAAAACAAGTCGTCCCGAAAGCGGTTGGCGTTGACTTCCTTGATCAGCTGCTTGTTGGTTGCGGCAATAATGCGGACATCCACCTTCCTGGTTTTATCCTCTCCCAGACGCTCATATTCGCCTTCCTGAAGGATTCTGAGCAGTTTGCTCTGCAGGTCGAGGGGGATTTCGCCGATTTCGTCCAAAAAGATGGTGCCGCCGTCGGCAGCTTCGAATCGGCCGATCCGATCTTTCACCGCACCGGTAAATGCGCCTTTGACATGGCCGAAAAACTCGCTTTCATATAGATCTTTGGGGATGGTGGCACAGTTGACCTTGATCATGGGTTTTTCTTTTCGTTGGCTGTGCCGGTGGATCTCACGGGCCACCAGTTCTTTGCCGGTGCCGGATTCGCCATGAATCAGGACATTGGCATCGGTGGGCGCCACCAGTTCAATCTGAGAAATCACTGTTTTTATGGGATGGCTCTCACCAATGATCGTGCCGTAGGATTGAGATTCCGCCAATTCCCGCCGCAGTATCAAATTTTCGGCCTGCAGCCGGTCCTTCAGCAGCCGGATCTCCTTGGTCCTTTCCGCCACCATTTTTTCGAGATTGTCCCTTGAATCTATAATCTCCTGTTCGGCCTGCTTGCGCGTTGAAATATCCTCCACCATGCCAATAATTTTCTTTTCCGCAGCCCCCTTTTCAGCCACTAGGGTAACGGCCAGGCTCCCCCAGATGGTTGTCCCTTGCTTGGAACGGTATCTTTTTTCCAGACGGTAATGATCAATCTCCCCTTTGGTTAATTGGGTGAACAAATCAAGATCGGCATCGCGGTCTTCCTGGTGTGTGATGTCGGAAAAATGCATGCGTTCAAGCTCATTTTTGCTGTATCCCATCATGCTGCACAGTTCCCGGTTGGCCAGAACGATCTTTCCATTCCCGTCAGTGATGGCCGAACCAAAAGGCGCATATTCGAATATTTTTCGAAATCTCGTTTCGCTGGCCTTCAATCTGGATTCTGTGCGTTTTTGTTTTCTTATTTCCTTTTCAAGGCGCGTGTTGGTTTGTTCGAGCGCAGTGACATACGCCGAACATTGATTTTCAAGCACCTGGCATTTTTCCGCCAATGCTTTTAATTTGTTATCGATCTTTTGTGCAGCCATGGCCGTTCCTTTCATGCGACGTTTTTTACTCAAATATTTGAGTAATTTAGACACTTTTTTAAAAAACTCAATGTTTTGAGTCTATAAAAATCCGACCAGAACCATAACTTATAGAAATCTATTCTTATTTTAGAATGAGTCAGTTGGCACTGTTTGTGTTTTAGAAAAAAATATATTTCGAATTGGTCCGGGTGAGAGTTCATGAAAAACTACATTTGTCAAACGTGCGGCACCCAGTACGCCAAAAGTGAAAGGCCTCCCTCAGCATGTAAAATCTGTGAGGACGACCGCCAGTATGTGGGGTGGGATGGCCAGCAATGGACGACATTGGAGGATATGTGGAAGGCGGCGTATCGGAACCATATACGAGAAATCGAACCCGATCTGATCGGCATAGAGACAAGTCCTGTCTTTGGCATTGGTCAACGATCAATGCTGATTAAAACCCCGAATGGGAATGTGCTTTGGGATCCGATCAGTTACTTGGACAGCAAAACCATCGAAGCGATCCATCGGGTCGGGGGCATAAAGGCGATTTCAGCCTCTCATCCCCATTTTTACGCATCCATGGTCGAATGGAGCCTCGCTTTCGATCATGCACCGATTGTTCTACCGGAAGCCGATCAGCGATGGATCATGCGTCCTTGCGACAGTATCCGCTTTTTTAAAGATAGGTCTGAGATACTTCCGCAAATTGAAGTCGTTCGCTGTGGTGGCCACTTTCCGGGAAGTTCCGTTTTGGCTTGGCAAAGCGGTGCCAATGGGAAGGGAGCCCTTCTGGCCGGTGATACCATCATGGTGGCCATGGATCGAAAGTCGGTCAGTTTCATGTATAGCTACCCGAATCTGATCCCCCTGTCAGCGCAAAAGGTTCGCACCATAATCGGCACGCTGAACAGGATTCGGTTTGATCGCATCTATTCAGCCTGGAAGGAGCGAATGATACCAGACAATGCAAAAAATGCCGTCGGTACATCGGCGACAAAATATATCAACGCAATATCGGATTGAAATCAAACGTCAAGCAGTATCTTTAATGAATCGTCTTGATAGCCAACATATCGACATAAGGAGGTAAAAAATGATTCATGAATTACAGCCACTCCCGTATCCATACAATTCGCTCGAGCCTTTTTTTGACGAGCAGACAATGAAGATTCATCACACCAAACATCATCAAACTTACATTGACAAGTTAAATGCTGCCATCAATGATTATCCCGATCTTAAAAAAGAAAACGCCGAAGAGTTGGTTGCAAATTTGAAGACGATTCCAGAAGCCGTACGAACGGCTGTAAGAAACCATGGCGGCGGTCATGTCAACCATTCCTTTTTCTGGCCGATTTTAAAGAAAGAGGTTCGAATCGGTGGGGCTATTGCTGATGCGATATCCAGCAAGTTTGGCAGCTTTGATGATTTTAAAGACAAATTTACAACAGCCGCTGCGCTTTTGTTTGGAAGTGGCTGGACATGGCTGGTCTTAAACAAGGGAGAGCTGGAAATAGTCACAACACCAAATCAGGACAGCCCGCTGAGCGTAAATAAAACACCTATACTCGGTTTGGATGTATGGGAACACGCGTACTATTTAAAATACCAGAATCGACGGCCTGAATATATCGATGCTTTTTTTCATGTCATTAATTGGGAGAAAGTCAACGAAATATTTTCGATGCACAGGTAACCCGCTTTTGGATCAGGAATTATAGTTAGAATTTTTTCAGATC
>JASFFF010000550.1:0-3054 GCA_050124445.1 Desulfosarcina sp. | reverse complement strand
CCGGCGGCACCAACGCTAGCGGCGTCGACACCCAAATCGGCGGCGCCCTGTGCGGGGATCTCCAGCGAGGCCACCTTGCGGATGCCGCGGATGCCCACGTAGCGCGGTTCGTTGATCCCGGTCTGGATGGAGAGCACGCAGGGCAGTTGAATCTCGTTCATCTCCTGGTTACCGCCTTCGATCTCGCGGCCCACGGTGATTTTGTCGCCATTGACTTGGATCTTGTTGACCAGCGAGGCGTAGGGGTAGTCCAGCATGGCCGCCAGCATACCGCCCACTTGGGCCGCCCCGTCGTCGGCCTGGGCGCCGGTGAGGATCAGGTCGTAGTTGCCCTTTTCCACGGCAGCCTTGAGCAAGGTGGCCACACCCTTGCCATCGGAGTCTTCAAAGGCATCGTCGCACAACAGCAAGCCCTTATCGGCGCCCATGGCCATCTCACGCCGCAGCACCTCCTCGGATTCGTCGTCGCCCACAGTAATCACGGTGACGCTGCCGCCCACCTTGTCGCGTAGCTGAATGGCCTCTTCCACCGCGTAGTTGTCCCACTCGTTGACCGAGTATACCAGGTCGTCGCGTTCGATATCGCTGCCATCTCGGTTGACCTCGATCTCGTTTTCCGCGCTATCGGGTACCCGTTTGACACACACTAGAATTTCCATAACATTCCTCCTGCTTGGTTGTACGGATTGTTCTCAGCCTGATTCAATTAAACTGTAAATTCCAAATTTCAAGATTCAAATCTCAAACACGATGCAAGTTAACCGGTTTGGCGTTTGTGATTTGGGTCATTGGCATTTATTTGTTATTTGTATTCTGGCTATTGGGATTTCGTTTCTATACTGAACTTTTAGAACAGAAACTGCCTTAGGCCATGTGATTAGCGATTAACTCGGCCAAATCGATGGCTTCCATCTTGCCTTCCATGCCGGCCACCTTGATGGCGTCCTCCATGTTGACCAGGCAAAATGGGCAGGCGGTGACAATCACATTGGCGCCGGCCGCAGCAGCCATCTCCACCCGCAGCACCCCCATGCGCTGCTCTTCCTCGGGTTCGTAAAAGAGCATCAATCCGCCGCCGCCGCAACAAAAGGAGCGGTCGCGGCAGCGCTGCATCTCCACCCGCTTCAACCCATCGATGGCATCCAGGGCTGCCCGCGGGTCCTCGTAGACATCATTGTGTCGGCCCAAGTAACACGGGTCGTGGTAGGTGTAGACCTTGCCGTCACCGTTGACGCCGGTCAGCCGGATGGCACCGGTTTTCACATTGCGCGCGATGAACTGGCTGATGTGCTCCACCGGCGGCAATCCCTGATAATCGTTTTTAAGGGTGTTGTAGGCATGCGGATCGGCGGTGATGATGTGTTTGACCCCACTGTCGATGATGGCATCGGTGTTCATCTCTTTCAGGGTCTGAAAGAGCATCTCTTCACCGAAGCGCCGGATTTCGTTGCCGCTGTCTTTTTCCTGTTTGCCCAGGATACCCACATCAGCCCCGGAGCGGGAAAGGATGGTGGCGGTTGCCTGGCCGATGGCCTGCATGCGGTCGTCATAGGAGGTGATGCTGTCCACAAAATAGAGCGCCTCGGCCGAATCTTTGGCCAGGTCCTTGACAGTGACATCCCCGGGCAGTTCCTGGGTCCAGGCGGCCCGTTTTTTCTCCATCTTGCCCCAGGGATTGCCGCGCTTTTCCAGGGCGCGCAGCGGTTTTTGCAGGCTCTGGGGGACGATGCCCTCATCCACCATGCCGCGGCGCAGGTCCACGATCTTGTCGATGTATTCGATACCGATGGGACACTCCTGCTCGCAGGCACCGCAGGTGGTGCAGGACCAGACCTCGTCTTCCTCGTAGGTGCTGCCGATCAGGTCCGTGCTTTTCTTGAAGGGACTGCCGTACGGATAGATGGGGTAGTTGGAAAACATCAGGTCGCGGCCCTTGATGGAGATAAAGCGCGGGGACAAGGGGCGTCCCACGGCGTTGGCCGGACAGTTGTCCGAGCAGCGGCCGCAGTCGGCGCATGAATAAAAGTCCAGCATGTGCTTCCAGGTAAAATCTTCGAGCTTTTTCACGCCGAACGATTCCAAATCGTCCAGCTGCTCGTCCGTGACACCGTGCTGCACCGGTTTGACGCTGCCCCGGTCCAGGCGCATGAAATACACGTTGAACAGGGAGGTGATCACGTGGAAGTGCTTGCCCAGCGGCAAAAAACACAGGAAAAAGAAGAAGGTCAGATCGTGAATGTAGTAGGCGGCGATATGCATGGCCTGCAGGGCGTTCACCGATGTGGCCAGCAGGGCCTGTTTGAACAGCCAGGCCAGGCTCAACGGGGCCAGGAATTCGGCGTGCAGCCCGGCTTGGGTGTTGGCCGCCGCGCTGCTGGCCTCGAACAGGCTTTCGGTGATCATCAGGGTCGATATCAATCCCAGGACAAACAGCGCTTCACCGGTGTGCTCCTTGCCGTACTTGGCCGGCACGGCATAGCGCTCCGGCTTGACCACCACCCGCCGCCAGGCGGCCACGGCGCAGGCGATCAGCACGGCGGTGGCCGCATAATCTTTAAGAAAATTGTAAATGTGGCCGATCACCCCGTCGAATCCAGGCATGACGAAGCTGGGGTAGATGCCAATGACAACCAGGGACACGGAGCGGATGCTGAGGATCAAAAAGCCGGCGAAGATGACGATGTGCACCACACCGGCCAGCAGGTAGCGCGGCTGGCGGTATTGGGCCAGCCAGATCGTAAGCACCTGATAAATGCGCTGAGGGATGCGATCGAAGCGATTGTCCGGCGCCGCTTTGACCAGCGGGGCCAGGCGGATGGCCATGATATAGGCAAATAGGCCAACGCCCACCAGGGGAATCAGAATCGAAAACACCACCGTGGGGATAAAAAGAAAAAAGTACTTAGCCGGTGCGATCAACGCGTTTTCCATTTTTTATTTTCGCTCTCCCTTCGGCAAGCTGTGGACTGGCTAAAAACTGAATGAATATTCATTCAGTTTTTAGCCGCTGTCGGCGCTGGTGTCAAGAAAAAATTTGGGCCTCGGTATCCGACT
>JASFFF010000549.1:0-3057 GCA_050124445.1 Desulfosarcina sp. | reverse complement strand
GAATTGGTCACGACGAGTTCTCACCAGGCACGCTACAAACTCGCCTCGGCGATCGGCAGTTTCGGGTTCATCGACACATGGGTCCGTGGTCAGGCTGCCCAGGCTGCAGTTGAGAAGATCCGTTGCCTCAATCAGCAGCTGGCCCATTTGACCCAGATGCCGTTGAATTTAAAGGACGCCGGCATCTCCGATAAGCTGGCCAGGCTCGAACGCGTCGCCACGATCGCCATGGAAGACGGTGCCATGCTCTACAGCCCGATTGAACCGGAGCGCGATGCCGTCATCGAGATTGTCAAGCGGGCCTACCATGCCAAACCAACGCCGTTGCCGGTGTCGAAGGCGGACTTGCGCCCATTGGCCGCCGCGCGACCCGATAAAGCGATGACCCACGTCTTCAAGGACGCTGAGATGCTTTATGCGGTGCTGGCGGAGTTCTATGAACTGCTGAAAAACACCCCCGAGATTGGACCCAAGCTGGCCCAGAGCAAATTGTGCGTCCAATTCAGATATAAAAACCCATCGGCGGTGATCACCATCGATGCCACCGGTGCGGATTTGAAGATCATCCAGGGTGATTTTGACGGGCAACCGGAGGTTGTCTTGAGTATGAATGCTGATTTTGCCCATGCCTTCTGGCACGGGAAGGCCAACCTGGTCAGTGCCCTCACCCGCCGGCAGGTGAAGGCCAAGGGCAACGTTCCCAAGACCATCAAGCTACTTCCGATCCTCAAGCCCAGCTACGCCCTTTATCCGAAATTTTTAGCAGACAGGGGATTGCGCCACCTGGTGATGACTTAGCCAAAAAAAGGAACCAGCTGCCGGCGAGCGTTGTGGTAGCCATCTTTTATCAGTCGGTTGACCTGACGGGCAGAGAAATTGAGCAGGGAAGCAAAACCGAGCATCTGGGTCGGTGCGACCACCGACAGTTTGGGTTGCGCACTGTTTTGGGCGACGTTTTGCCCAAGGGGGGCAATTGGCGGCGGCCCATCCGGTTTCCTTGCGGGCTGTCCATTCAAAAGCGGCATGGTGGTTTGATAAGAGCCGATTAAAAAATGTTCAAAGACCCGCTCAAGGCCATCTAGCAAGGTCACTGGCGGCGGCAGGGCGCGCTGCCCGACCGGCGACAACAAGACCACGATAATCTCCTCGACCTTCCTCTCCAGGGCAATGAAAAGGGGTGAATTGGCCATGACGCCCCCATCCCAGTAAAGGTCTCCGCGGATTGGCTGCCAGGGAAACAGAATGGGCATCGCACTGGATGCCATTAAATGATCCACCCCAATCACCGTTTGGTCATAGAGATGGAGTCGTCCGCTCGATAGATCGACGGCGCTGATAATGATATCGATCGGGCTTTGCCGCAGGGCCTCGATATTGAGGTGGCGGGTCAGCATGGTTCGTAAGGGTGTTGTATCCAGCATCGACGTGAAGGCTTTCCCACTGAGCACCGCTTTTAAAAAGTTGAGCGCCTTGAGGCGGTAAATCGCGGAGCGGTTATGGGTTTTCCAGATGTGAATGAGGCGTTCGACAGACATGCCGGACCCAATGGCAGCGGCATTGATGGCGCCGATGGAGGTGCCGCAAATCAGGTCCGGGGTCCAGTTGATTTCGTGCAGATACTTCCACACGCCGACCTGAAAGGCACCCCGTGCCCCACCGCCGGAAAGAACCAATGCTTTTTTCATGAAGCTGGCTTCTTCAATGTCTCGATGGATGGGCGGGTATCGGACCAGAGTTGCTCATGCCAAGCGTGCTCACGCAAATCGACGGTTTCGATGAAATACTCGATATTTTTGATCGCGCGGAATCCCTCGTAGCCTTCATAGATGAAGTCGATTATCTTGCCCATTCCGATGAGATGGGCGGCTGTTCGCACCGTGTTGAGGGAGACGGCCACCACCCATTTTTTACTCAGTTTATAAAATATCTGGGTCACTTCCGCACCCAGACCGATCTGATAAAGCCGCTCTTCATAATTGTTCAGGCTGCGATACAGCGTTTGGTATTGCTTCATATTCATGTCTTCGCCGATGCCGTTGGCCACCATCTGCTCGACCATGCGGTCATCGAGACGGTCCGACAGATCATGCAGTTCGATTACCTTGCTGACCGCTGAAATGATGCCTGAATAAATTTTGCCCCTGAGCAATTTATGCAGTCTTTTAATGCTCGTATCGCGGAAAGAGAAATCTTCCGGGGCGTAGAGTTTTTCGAAGAAGAAGTGGCCAATTTTTTCATATTGCGGATCAGTCATCAGATCCGCATATGTCCGGCTCAGGCGTGCGGATTGAAATGTTTGCAATGCCCGCTTCAGGCGGATAAATTCTTCGTGGTGGGTCTCTCGGATCATCCGATGGCTTCCTTGTTCGATTTTCTCTTCAACGTGTGTTGCTGTCGACCGGCCTCATCCGTCCCATGTGGATCCCGGCCGGTTATAACGCATTGCGTTGTGTTTTGGCAGCAATACCAATGGATGTCAAGCGGATTTGTCCGCGGGCGGGCAAATCCGGCCGATTGGCTGGAAACGCCCGTCAGGTGCCTTTCTTGCGGGGGGCGGCTTTCTTGCGGGGGGCGGCTTTCTTGCGAGGGGCGGCTTTCTTGCGGCTGGTCTTTTTTACGGCCGCTGCCTTGGCATTTTCGAGTTGCTGCACTTTTTTCGAAAGGGCATCCACCTTTGCGGAAAGCGCTTTTAAATGATCATTCGTTACCAGGTTCATGGATTGCAACACCTCTGCGACCCGTTTGTCGATGCTGTCGCTGATCCAGCTCTTGAGGGTGCTGGTGTAACCGATAATTTCCTTTTTTAACTTGCCGGCCTCGGCGATGGAAAGCTCCTTGTTTTTGACCAATCGGTTGACGAATTGGCTGACTTCATCCTCGGCCATGTTAAAGGCGCCTTGCCACAGCGACACATATTTTTTGGCATAGTCGGTTAGCGTGCCTCCGCCCTTGCGCAGCAGTTGCATCAGCAGTTGAGAGGATACCGCCTTGTCCTTATCCTGGTTTTCTATGCCGATCAGCTGGGAAACAACGGCCGCAGTGATATCTTCGCCGCTG
>JASFFF010000548.1:0-3067 GCA_050124445.1 Desulfosarcina sp. | reverse complement strand
TGGCTGATCTTTCCCCCGCAGTGGACCCGCTTGTTTGCCGACGGGCGACTGGTCAGATAGAAGGAGCGGCGATATGGATAAATGGCAAGACAATCGAGCCTGGTTTCTGGTGCTGCCGGCATTTATCATTGTCGCCTTCAGCGGCATCATCCCATTGATGACCGTGGTTAACTATTCAATCCAGGACATTTTTGGGCCGGGGAATGCGGTTTTCGTCGGCACCGAGTGGTTCAAGGAGATGCTGGGCAACCACCGGCTGCATGATGCGCTTTGGCGCCAGTTTCTTTTTTCCGGCCTCGTTCTGTTGATCGAGATACCTTTGGGCATCCTCATCGCGTTGGCCATGCCCAAACGCGGATGGGGCGTCTCGGCGTCGTTGGTCACGCTGGCACTGCCCCTGGTTATTCCCTGGAATGTGATCGGAACCATCTGGATCATCTTCACCCGGCCGGATATCGGGCTGTTCGGCGTGGGCATCAACAGCTTGGATTTACTGGACGTGCCCTTTGATCACACCGCCAAACCACTCTACGCATGGATCACGTTGCTGGCCATGGAAGTCTGGCACTGGACCCCCCTGGTGGCCCTGCTGGCTTATGCCGGCCTGCGGGCCATACCGGAGGCGTATTTTCAGGCGGCCAAAATCGACGGGGCCTCCGCCTGGGCCACCTTCTTGTATATTCAACTGCCAAAAATGCGCGGCGTGCTCACCATTGCCGTGCTGCTGCGCTGGATGGACAGCTTTCTGATCTACGCGGAGCCCTTTGCCCTCACCGGAGGCGGACCCGGCAACACGACCACGTTCCTTTCCATTTATCTGGTCAAACTGGCCACCATGCAATTTGATCTGGGGCCGGCCGCGGCCTTTTCGCTGATCTATTTTCTCATCGTCCTGCTCTTCAGCTTTGCATTCTATCAGGCCCTGTTGAACGTGGGCAGAGGAGAGAAGGCATGAAAATCCAAAAACGCACCATCGCCTTGTGCATCTATTTCGGACTGCTGGTCCTTCCGATCTACTGGATGCTCAACATGTCCTTGAGGACCAACGCCGACATTCTGGGCGATTTCGCCCTCTACCCGGCAGACATCACCTTTCAAAATTATATAAAAATTTTCACGGATCCAACCTGGTACACCGCATATATCAACGCCATCATCTATGTCAGCATGAATACGATAATGTCGCTGGCCTTCGCCCTGCCTGCGGCCTATGCCTTTTCACGCTATAAATTCATCGGTGACGGCCAGATGTTTTTCTGGCTGCTGACCAACCGCATGGCTCCCCCGGCGGTCTTTCTGCTGCCCTATCTGCAGCTCTATTCAACCCTCAAGCTGATGGACACCCATATTGCGGTGGCCCTGGCCCATTGCCTGTTCAACGTACCCCTGGCCATTTGGATCCTGGAGGGGTTTATGTCCGGCATACCTAAAGAGATCGATGAGACCGCCTTTATCGACGGGTACAGCTTTCCACGCTTTTTTGTCACCATCTTCATTCCGCTGATTCGCGCCGGGGTCGGGGTGACGGCTTTTTTCTGTTTTATGTTCAGTTGGGTCGAGCTGCTCTTTGCCCGCACATTGACCATCACCGAGGCAAAACCGATCGTGGCCACCATGACGCGAACCATCAGCGCGACGGGCCTGGACTGGGGCCTGCTGGCTGCTGCCGGTGTGCTCACCATCGTCCCGGGTGGACTGGTGATATGGTTTGTGCGCAACCACCTGGCCAAAGGTTTTGCACTCGGCCGCGTTTAAGAGGGAACTGCTATGGGTCTGGAATGGATGTATTGGACCAAGCCGACGGCCATTTTCTTCTCCACGATTTTCCTGATGCTGTGCGGCATGCTGATCTGGGAGCTGGTGTCCCCTACCATTGAACGCAGAGGCTTTTTACTGGTACCGACCACCCGCGGCACGCGCTTCTTTTTGGGGCTTTTGGGCAGCGCCTATATCCATTTGGCTTGGCTTGGGCTCACGGATTTCAACCTGTGGTTTGCACTGCCCGTTTCAGCCGTTTGGGTCTTTATCGTTATGCGCTGGGGATAACCCCCGAACCCGTAAACAGATAATGGTTTACGGGCAGGCAGGCCATCCCTGCATAAACCGGGTTTGCCGGCTGGATCCCAAAACGGTTTCGTTCCGGTCCTAAACCAGCTTTATCGCGCACGGGCACCGTTGTAACAACGCGGTAAGGCTTTAATTGCTACCACCACACAAAAAAGAGGAGGAATCGATGCGACACTTAACCAAGCGACGGTTGTGGTTGCGATCCATGATGATATGGGTCGTTGCCCTGGCATTTATCTTCATGGGTGGCAGTGCGTGGGCGTCCCATCACGGCGAATTCATGAAGGCCGCCAAAAAATGGGTTGACGAAGAGTTTCAGCCGTCGACCCTGAGCAAAAAAGAGCAGATGAAGGAGATGGAGTGGTTCATCATGGCCGCCAAACCCTTTCGGGGCATGAACATCAAGGTCGTTTCCGAGACCATTCCCACCCACGAGTACGAGGCCAAGGTGCTGGCCAAGGCCTTTGAGGAGATTACCGGCATCAAGGTTTCCTTCGATCTGATCCAGGAAGGCGATGTGATCGAGAAGCTCCAATCCCAATGGGCGTCTGGGGAAAACCTGTACGATGCCTATATCAACGACTCTGATCTGATCGGCACCCACATGCGCTACGGCCATGTGGTCCCCTTGTCCGACTTCATGGCCGGTGAAGGCAAGGATGTCACCCTGCCGACGCTTGACGTGGACGATTTCATGGGCAAGTCATTTACCACCGGTCCGGACGGCAAACTCTACCAGCTGCCCGACCAGCAGTTCGCCAATCTCTACTGGTTTCGCTACGACTGGTTCAACCGGGATGATTTCAAAAAGAAGTTCAAAGAGATCTACGGCTACGAACTGGGCGTGCCGGTCAACTGGTCGGCATACGAGGACATTGCCGAGTTTTTTGGAAAACACGTCCAGGAGATCGACGGCAAGGCCATCTACGGTCACAACGACTATGGCAAGAAAGCCCCCGACCTGGGCTGGCGCTTCACCGACGCCTGGCTCTCCATGGCC
>JASFFF010000547.1:0-3080 GCA_050124445.1 Desulfosarcina sp. | reverse complement strand
CTTGGCGTCATGCTGTTGCTGGGCACAATAGGCATGGTTAAAGGACTGCAGATCGGACGCCTGACCGCCCAAAGCGAATCCTATGCACCTCCGCCGCAAACCGTTACGGCAGCCACGGTGAGTGCCACCCAATGGGAAAACGTACTCACGGCGGTAGGTTCGCTGGAAGCAGTTCAAGGGGTCATGGTGACCGCCGAATTGCCGGGCAAAGTGACTCGAATTGCCTTCAAGGCCGGTGAGTGGGCCGAACGCGGTCAGCTGCTGCTGCAACAAGATGTATCTGAGGAGCAGGCCAGGCTGCGGTCTGCGGAAATCAGCGCCCGATTGGCCCGCAAGAACCTGGATCGCGCCAAGGTCCTGAAAGATGAACAAGTCATCTCGGAATCGGTTTTGGATGATAGGGCGGCCGAATTCGAACAGACCGTGGCCCAGATCGAAAGCATACGAGCTGTGATTGCAAAAAAAACCATCCGGGCGCCATTTTCGGGCCGGCTGGGCATTCGTCACGTCAATCTGGGCGAAGTATTGGAGCCCGGTCAAAAGGCGGTTTCACTGCAAGCCATGAATCCTATTTTTGTGAATTTTCAGCTCCCCCAGCAGAAGTTGGATCAATTAAAAAATGGACTGGTCGTGCGTGCCCGCACCACGCAAAGCGATGATGCCTTCTTCCAAGGCCGTATCTCAGCGCTCAATCCCGAGGTCAATCCCGATACACGCAACATTCAGCTGCAGGCCACGCTGGACAATGACGGTGAACGTCTGCGGCCGGGAATGTTCGTCCGGGTGGAAGTGCTGCTGCCTGATGGGCAGCCGGTGATGACGATTCCTGCCACGGCGGTTTTGTACGCACCGTACAGCGATTCGGTTTTCGTCGTCGAATCCCAGGCTGATCAGGCGGGGCAAAAGCGGCAAGTATTGCGCCAACAGTTCGTCCAGCTAGGCGAAAAACGCGGCGACTTCATTGCCGTCACCAATGGACTGGATGCGGGGCAGCAAGTGGTGAGTACAGGTGTTTTCAAGCTGCGCAATGGAATGTCGGTGACGGTAGACAACGCCCTGTCGCCCAAATTTGAACTGAATCCTCAACCCGGCAACGCTTAAGGTGGATGCAGTATGAATATAACCGACATTTTCATCCGTCGTCCGGTCTTGGCTGTCGTGGTTAGTTTGGTAATTATCATCGCCGGTCTGCAAGCACTGGTGACACTTAATGTTCGCCAGTACCCACGCAGCGAGAACGCATCGGTCACCGTAAGTACGGTTTACGTGGGTGCCAGTGCAGAGCTGGTGCGCGGATTTATCACCACCCCCTTAGAACGTGCCATCGCCGCCGCCGACGGTATTGACTACATCGAATCCGAGAGCCGACAGGGAGTGTCTACCATAACGGCCCGCCTCGAACTGAACACCGATGCCGTCAAAGCCCTGTCGGAAATCAGCTCAAAGGTTGATCAGGTGCGCGGCGACCTGCCGCCAGAGGCCGAGGTCCCGACCATCAACGTTGAGAGTGCGGACAGTCGGTTTGCTTCAGCCTACTTGAGTTTCACGTCCGACATCTTGCAGCAAAACCAGATAACCGACTACCTCGTGCGGGTGGTGCAACCGCGTTTATCGGCCATTGCCGGGGTTCAACGGGCGGATATATTGGGTGCACGCACCTTTGCCATGCGCATATGGCTAAAGCCGGACCGCATGGCGGCCTTCAACGTCAGCCCGGTTCAGATTCGCCAGGCCCTGGCGGCCAACAACTTTATCGCCGCGGTGGGGCAAACCAAAGGATCCCTGGTGCAAGTCAATCTGTCGGCCAATACGGATCTGACAACTGTGGAGGAGTTCAAGCAGTTGGTGGTGCGTGAGCAAGGTGGGGCCCTGGTGCGTTTGCAAGACGTGGCCGAGGTGGTGCTCGGGTCGGAAGACTATGACACCGAAGTGCGCTTCTCCGGCCAGACGGCCGTATTCATGGGCATCTGGCCCCTGCCCAATGCCAATTCGTTGGATGTGATCAAGGCCGTACGCCAAGAGATGGCGTCCATCACCCAGCAGTTGCCCAGCGGTTTAACCGGCCAGGTGGCCTATGACGCAACCAAATACATCGACAACGCCATCCGCGAGGTAACCCGAACACTGGTAATTACGCTGGTGATCGTGGCCGCCGTCATCTTCCTGTTTTTAGGTTCCTTGCGCTCGGCACTGATTCCCATGGTGGCCATTCCTTTGGCCCTGGTTGGCGGGCTGTTCTTGATGCAACTGTTTGGGTTCAGCATCAATTTGCTGACCCTGCTGGCCATCGTTCTGGCGGTGGGATTGGTGGTGGACGATGCCATCGTCATGGTTGAGAACGTGGAGCGCCACCTGCGCATGGGAAAGTCACCGGTTCAGGCGGCGCTGGTAGGTGCCCGTGAACTGGTGGGCCCTATCATTGCCACCACTGTGGTGCTGGCAGCCGTTTATACCCCCATCGGACTGCAGGGCGGTTTGACCGGCTCCCTGTTTCGGGAATTCGCTTTTTCACTCACCGGCGCGGTGATCATATCGACGGTGGTGGCCCTGACCTTGAGTCCGATGATGTCATCCAAACTGCTCAAACCGGGCATGGCGGAAAGCGGCCTGGCCGGCCGCATCACCCGCGATTTTGAGCGCTTGAGCAATGTTTATGGCCGGGTGCTCGACGCCACGCTTCGATCGCGTCCTGCCGTTTATTTTGTGTGGCTGCTGCTCGGGTTGTCCGCCGTTCCGATGTTCATGATGTCAGCCAAAGAGCTGGCACCCGCCGAGGATCAGGGGGTTATTTTCGGCATTGTGGATGCAGCCGCCAATGCCACCCTCGACCAGACCAGCCGCGATGCGTCGGCGGCCAACCGGATCTTCATGGGTGTTCCTGAAACCGAATTCACCTTTCAGATCACGTCGCCCGCGTCGGGATTCGGCGGAATGGTCGTATCGCCGTGGGAGGAACGCGAGCGCACCATTTTCGAAATCATGCCGGAGGTCCAGCAAGGCTTGAGCCAGATCCCCGGAATCCAGATGTTTGCCGTGACGCCGCCGGCATTGCCCGGCGGTGGGCAGTTTCCGGTGGAGTT
>JASFFF010000546.1:0-3096 GCA_050124445.1 Desulfosarcina sp. | reverse complement strand
TGACGTACACATCGGCGATCTGGCCGCCCTCCGCCAGGTAAGTCTGATTCGACGTCCCATCAGAAAGGCGGTCTTCATCAACCTCATCAAGACCGCCATGGAAGCCAGGCAGCGCCAATATCAGGTCCGGGATATGCTGGCAGACATGAACGAGATGAATCAGAAACTGCGCTCACGCACCGAACTGCTGCAGAAACTCTCGCTTGAACTCACTCAAGCTGAAAATCGGGAGCGCAAACGGATCGCCCGGATTCTGCATGACGATTTGCAGCAGATGCTGGCCTCCGCAAGACTGCGCGCGGAAATGCTGTTCGACGACGTCAGCGACGCAACCGCTCCAAAGGTTCAAACGATTTACGACATCCTTTCCCAGTCCATGCAGGCGGCCAGGAGTTTGAGCCATGAGTTGCGTCCGGCATTCATGGTCAACGGCGATTTGGCTGCGGGATTGAAAACCTTGGCCGCTCAAACAACCGCCGATTATCAGTTCGCTGTGCGGGTTGAATGCAGCCTCGACGGTGATGCTGTGGCCGAGGACCTGCAGACCTTTATCTATCGAAGCGTGCAGGAACTGCTCCTCAACTGTGCCAAGCATGCCGCTGCCAAGCACGTCACCCTCGACGTGTTGCGGCAGGGAACTTTTATAAGGGTCGTCATGGCGGATGACGGCAGGGGGTGCGATCCTGATTCACTGAGTATCCGTGGCGGTACCCAGGGCGGTTTCGGGTTGTTCGGCATCCAGGAGCGGATCGTGGCATTAGGGGGATCCTTCGACGTGCACAGTGAATTGGGCAA
Organism: Desulfosarcina sp.; assembly: GCA_050124445.1. Classification (GTDB taxonomy): domain Bacteria; phylum Desulfobacterota; class Desulfobacteria; order Desulfobacterales; family Desulfosarcinaceae; genus Desulfosarcina. Next base: position 2,301 of record JASFFF010000546.1, on the reverse strand, counting down.
GGGCTGCCGGTTTGAGTTAAGACTGCCGGCCGTGCGGCAGGCTACGGCAGCGGATAAAGGCGGTCTACAGGTCACTGGTGCCAGTCAGTGACAGCCGGACGGAACGTCACGATCATCCTCATCAACCACAACGCCAGGACAAGCCAAGCTGTCTAATTGGTGCCAGCAATATCCAGTGTATCCCTGACACCGCTGGAAACCACCATGCCGTCATCGATGACGAAAAAGCGAAACGAGAAGCCTGCATCGACAGGTAATTTCAATTCGTAGACCCACTTTTCCAGTCGTCTCATCTCTTCTCCCTTTCAGCTGTGTGGGTACGATTTTAGTCCTCAAGCCACATAGACGGTCTTGATGTTGACAAACGATTTGATGCCGTAATCGGACAATTCCCGCCCATAGCCGCTCTCTTTAATACCGCCAAAGGGAAGGCGCGGATCGGATTTGACATACCCATTGACAAAGCAGTTGCCCGCCTCCAGGCGTTCGGCTGCGATGCGCTCCCCCTTTTCGATGTCACGGGTGAATACGGCCGCTCCCAGGCCGAAGGGTGTATCGTTGGCCAGCAGAATGGCCTCCTGTTCATCCGCTGCCGTGGTGATCGATGCAACGGGTCCGAAGGTTTCCTCATCAAAAGCCGGCATGCCGGGACGGACGTCGGTCAGTACGGTGGGCGGATAGTAAAACCCTTTTCCATCCGGGAGCGATCCGCCCAACAGGCAGCGGGCGCCGCGGTCGACGCTCATGCGTACCTGCTGATGCAGGGTGTCGCGCAAATCGCCGCGTGCCAGCGGACCGACGTCGGTGTTCTGGTCAAACGGATCACCCATTCGTGCGGCCTTCATCTTCTCGACGACACGCTGTTCGAATTCCTCTTGCACCGTCCCCTCGACGATGAAACGCTTGGCGGCAATGCAGCTCTGGCCGGAATTGAGCAGACGGCCGGCCACACATGCCTCTGCGCTCAGGTCGAGATCTGCGTCGGCCAATATGAGATAGGGATCGGAGCCGCCCAACTCCAGCAGGCTCGGCTTGATCATTCTGCCGGCGTGAGCCGCTACGGACCCACCGGCGGATTTGCTGCCCGTAAGTGTTACGGCCTTGACCGATGCATGACCGATGACCGCTTGAACCTGGTCGCTCGAGATCAGCAGCGACTGGAAAAGCGTCGGTGGGAATCCGGCCTGGTGCATCAGTTCCTCGATGGCCAGGCTGCAGCCGGAAACGTTGGAAGCGTGTTTGAGCAGGACCGCGTTGCCGGCCATCAAGGCAGGCGCGGCGAATCGGAATACCTGCCAAAAAGGATAGTTCCACGGCATCACGCCCAGAATCACGCCCAGCGGTTGAAACGCCACGAAACTTTTGCGGGCGTCGGTCTCGACGATTTCGGACGCCAGCATATCTGCTGCCGTCTCGGCAATGTATCGGCACAACCAGGCACACTTTTCGACTTCGGCGCTGCCGTCCCGAACCGGTTTGCCCATTTCCAGGGCCATCAATCCCACGTAGCGATCCTTGTTGGTTTCCAACATGGATGCGGCCTTGAGCAGACAGTTCTTACGTCTGTCGCTCGCGATGTGACGCCATTCGGCATAGGCGTTGTGGGCCGCTTCGATCCGAGTGTTGACTTCATCCGGATCCATGGCTGGGTAGCGCTGGACCACATCTCCCGTAAATGGATTGGTGACCTCTATTGTCATAACCATCTCCTCAATTGTCGGTTGGGTTGTTTTAACGGCTTTAACATGTACCGATACTATGGGTAATCGAACCAGGTTCACATGGGGCATGGAACCTATTTGAACTGCTGGATTCAGGTATTATTGAGATTCGGGGTGTCACCCCAAGAATATACACCCCGTATCGATATAGACGGCGTGTCGCTTTTTGTCGAACCGGTAAAAGACCACCAGTTCCTGTTGGTGATTCGGGGAGATGGCCTTCACCCGTAAATCGGAATCGATGACATGCCGGAACCCGGATTGCCGCAGGGATCGCATCTCGCGTTGATTTTACAGGCGCAAACAACCGCCGATATCGTCAACCGGTTCATGGCTGCCGCCGGGAACATGCTCGATGGGCAGGCGCCGAACGACACTGTTTCGCTGCAGGCAATCTCAGCCCTTCCCCAATGGTCATCCATGAAGCTGATTTCGAAAACCGTGTCAAGGGATGTCGGTGGCCTGAACGATCTCGCAGCGTCCCTCTGGGCAGAAAAGATTGAAAAAGATCCCCTTGCGTTCCGGTTCCTCGCCGGCGACGGGCAGGGTCAGCTTTCCATCTTCATCAAGGCAGGACCGG
>JASFFF010000545.1:0-3099 GCA_050124445.1 Desulfosarcina sp. | reverse complement strand
AGTTGCTAAATGCAAATCTTTATTGATCCTTGATACTTAAATTCGCTGGCAAGAAAGCACAAGGAACAGTATGGTCCGTTTTTTTAGGATAGCCAGAACTAATTTGTAGCCTTTGAACGCACCAATGAAAAATCGAGCGGGATTTTGAAGGAATGCTTAAGTACCGTGAGTGCTTTTCGTTCAGTAGGTCACGACATTATTGGTTCCAAGAACCCTCCTAATCCATTTAGAATCTTGCGAAATCAAAAGGAAGACTTTTCCGATCATATGATTAAGCGGACTCCTCCTAAATCCTTGAGCCCATATAGAAAATGATTTCCGGGCGATCCGATAAACATCAGATTGGTAGGGATCCCCCATTTTACTGATAATTCTTTTATCAACTCGGGGCTGAAGGATCCCATCATTGCAACGAATTCAATGTCAACATTCGGATAAGCTTCATTCAAGAAGTCGATGTCACGCTTAAGATGTGATGGCACCTCGGTTTCATCACGAACAACATTCACTACTTTTATTCTTTTGGTATGCTCATTTTGTTGAACATACAGCATCGCTCTGTTGAGGTTGGCAATATTGTCTCCTCTAGTAAAAAATACAATCTGCTGCGCATTGATCTCTTCAATTTTGTTTCGGATTGTTTGTGTAATTCTCGTCATCCGCTTTATGAAGAAGTGCAGCAATGAACGAACCAGAAACAGGCAGGCTTCCAAGATATTGATTCTTCCAAGCATGATGGATACGATCAACACAGCCGGTATAAAATACTCCAAGAAAACAAACAGATAATGAGGATTCATGATCGCATTTCCGACCAGTCCCGCGATCACGGCGGCAACGGCGATCAACACCGATACCAATGAGGCGTTATGAGGTCTGGGGAGCCCTGCCCGTTTCGTTTTGAGCAGAAGGTTACCTATACCGAAAAGAGCCATAACGGCCAGAAAAGAAATTGTGTAAACGCCCGCAAGCGCTTTCAAATCCCCCTCAGTAATTATCAAAACGGATACCGACAGCCCAAAAAATGCGATAAGAATCCGGTGTGTGGTGCCTCTGCGGTTGGTTTTAAGAAAAAATTGAGGCAGACATCGATCCAGCGCCATGCGGTTCACCAACCCGTTGACACCGATAAAACTCGTCAACACGGCTCCGCTAAGTACTAATGCCGCATCCACGGATATCAGGTTGGACAGCCAAGGACCGCCGGACAAGTTACCCATATATGCCAATAATGCTTCCTGATGTTTTCCAACCTGTTCGACGGGAACTAACGCCAACGCAAGCAGTGCCATACCTGGGTTGAACACGGTGACAGCAACCCACATGTTGCGTAGGGTCAACGGAAAAACGCCCTCCGCCTGTTCTTCAACGAAATTTGCAGAGCTTTCAAAACCAGATATCCCCAACAAACTTGCCGCAAAACCGAAAAACAAAGCTTCCATGAGCCCGTTCGATGTGGGAGCAACTATATTCATCTGCAGAATCTTCAGCCCGTGAGTAAAAACATATGCCGTTCCCATTGCCAAAAGCAGTACCAGGGTGCCCATATGGAAGACAAAGATAGCAATTGCGACCACTGAGGATTCCGATATTCCGATTATGGTGAGAACCATGAAGACGGCCAACAGACCGATGGTGGCGTTTATCACCGAAAACCCGGACCAAACGACATGAGCGTAATGCATGGCCTCGCTGGCTGAAATAACCGCTGTCGCCATGTACGAAAGGATCGTAAGGCATGCCGCGATGGACGCCCGATATTTGCTGGTCGTATTTAAAAGGGCATTGTAAGCGCCGCCATTCAAGGGTAGAGCGCCGACCACCTCGGCATAAATAAATCGGTATAGAAACAACACTCCGGCGACTAAAAATAGTACCAGCGGTGCCCATTTGCCAGCGTAAATAATTGCCAGGGCTGATACATACAGGCATGACGAGGTAATGTCATTACCGCAGATGGCGGTTGCCGGCAATTGTCCCATGCCCCCTTCTTTATGCTCCAGGATAGAACTTCGCGGTTTCTCACCATTTGTGCTGTTTGGAGAAACGTTTTTTTGGGCATTATCTGGCTTACGGAAGCCCAGATTTTTAACCTTCAGGTCTATTGTGTTTTCCCTTTTATGCATGCCACCTGTCACCTTCTACGGTAATGCCCGCGACCGCTTACCTGTCAGTGCAAATAAGTAGATGGCTGGCTGTCACCGACGAATGGGGATTGGGGATATGAACAAACGAGCGTCTTTAGACCTTGCCGGAGCGGTGCTGACACGATATGCAATCTGTGTTTTATGCAGCCCGATAACTGCTAAGAATTTGGCACCTCATTTTGACCAATGGCTGTGGGTTCGGTTTAGAGCCGAGTCGCAATCATGCCTGCACAAAAGCAATCACGCCCAAAAGCCCAACCGGATCACCTGATGCCAAAGCGACAAGCGTTAAGGAAGATCTCAGGTCATTTGAGGCCACAGACCGCTGCAGGAATTATGGTGCGGCCGACTCCTTTTTAAATTGTTTCAGTTTGCGCCACAAGGCGGCCCGACTGATACCGAGGATCTCTGCCGTTTTTGATTTATTGCCGCGGGTAGACTCGAGGACTTCGAGGATGTAGCGTTTTTCCAGTTCTGCCAATGTTGAGAACGAACCTGCTTTCGCGACCCGGTCCGATTTTGGCTGTTTACGAAAACGGACCGGAAGATGTTTGAGCGTTATGGTCCTACTGTCAGCAATGATCACTGCCCGTTCGATGATGTGCTCCAGTTCGCGTACGTTCTCCGGAAAGTCGTAATGTGTGAGGGTTTCCACCACGTCAGGTGAAATTGACTGCACCGGTTTGCCCAACGACTGCCGATACTTGTCGAAGAAAAACCGACACAAGGGCGGGATATCATCTTTGCGCTCCCGCAATGGCGGAACGGTGAGTTCGAATACGGCCAAGCGTTCTTGAAGCGATCTGTTGAATTGATTCGCTTTGGTCCGTTTGATCATTTGGCTGTCGGTGGCTACCAGGATGCGGATATCAAATTCGGCGGGCTTCTGACCACCGACAGCCTGACGGTCGGCCATCTCCAGGGTATGCAGCAGCTGACCCTGCATCGATTC
>JASFFF010000544.1:0-3101 GCA_050124445.1 Desulfosarcina sp. | reverse complement strand
AGGCGCTGAACCGGCTCGTATGGCTATGTCGGGTTGAGCTTATCAACCCGATACCTAAAGGACCTGAGACTCAAGCCGAGCAGTTCGGCTGCCTTGTTTTTATTTCCGTCGGCGCACGTCATGGCCTTTTCAATGTAGGCCCGTTCAATTTCTTCTAGAATGCTATCCAGCGCCACCCCCTGGGCAACCTCGTCGAGGTCGAAGCGCCGGTTGCGCACCCCTTCGATCCAACGCTTTTTGTGTATGGACATGGCCAGGCTGTCCGGCAGTAGGATGTTGGTGTTGGAAAGGGCCACGCTGCGCTCGATCAGGTTTTCCAACTCGCGGATGTTGCCCGGAAAATCATATTTTTTAAGCAGATCGATGGCATAGGAAGAAAACTTGGTGACCTTTTTACCCAGCTCCTTGGAATACTTTTCCAGAAAGTGCTGCGCCAGGGTCAGCAGATCGCCTTTCCTTTCCCTTAAGGGCGGCACCTTGATTTCGATCACATTCAGACGATAGAACAGGTCCTCACGGAAATTGCCCTCGATTACCTCGTCTTCCAATTTCTTATTGGTAGCCGAAATGATGCGAATGTCCACGGAGAGGTCCTTGGTCCCGCCCACCGGCCTGAAGACCCGCTCCTGGACGGCCCGCAGCAGTTTTACCTGCATGGGAATGCTCAGTTCGGCGATCTCGTCTAAAAACAGCGTCCCCTTATGGGCGATTTCCATCAGGCCCTGCTTGTCCGCGGTGGCACCGGTAAAGGACCCTTTACGGTGTCCGAAAAATTCACTTTCAAGCAGGGTTTCAGGTATGCCCCCACAGTTGATGGTCACAAAAGGCTTATCGGCACGGTCGCTTTGTCTGTGGATGGCTTTGGCAATCAGTTCCTTTCCGGTGCCGCTTTCACCGGTAATCAACACACTGGTGCGCGTTTTGGCCACCTGCCGGATCATTTCGAATATATGCCGCATTCGCGGGCTGTTACCGACGATTGTACCGAAATGAACGCTGCCTTTGAGTTCATCGTCAATGGCTCGTTTTTCCTTCTCCAGGGTCTTTCGCTCCAGTGCATTGGCGATGGTCTGAAGCAACTCCTCGTTCTCGAAGGGTTTGGGCACATAGTCAAAGGCGCCCTGATTCATGGCTTCCACAGCGGTTTCGGTGGTTGCAAACGCAGAAATCATGATCACCGTCACATGCGGATTTTTCTTCTTGGACGCCTTGAGCACCTCGAGGCCGGTCATATCGCCCAAACGAATGTCGCACAACAGCAAATCATAGGGATGTTTTTTGATGATGGACAGCGCCTCTTTACCATTGGCGGCGCTGATTACCGTGTATCCCTCTTTCTCGAGCATGTATTCAAGGAGCTCACGCATGCTCAACTCATCATCTACTACAAGGATGCGAGATTGATCGTCAGCCATTGAGAAACTCCGTATAAATAATAAGGTGGTTTGACCAGGGAGCGGTTAGTGTCAAGGCGGTGTAACTGTCAATCTTATTCCAGCAGGTTACCCAGCCGGTTCCAGCGCACCCCAAAATTTTCCTTGTCCCATGACCAATAGATGATGAAGGCCTTGCCTTTTACCGCCACGAGGTCGACAAAACCCCAAAAACGGCTGTCGTAAGAGAAATCACGGTTGTCACCCATCACGAAAAGCTTGCCTTGCGGGATCCGAATCGGCCCCAGATTGTCCCGGGGTTGTTGCCTGGCGCCGAATACTTTGGGGTCTTTATGGATGCCATGGCCATCTTTCACCGCTGACCCATTGACAAAGAGCTGCTTGTTGCGCAGTTCGATCACATCCCCCGGAATACCGATGACCCGCTTGATGAAGTCTTTGCTGGGATCTTCGGGGAATTCAAACACAATGATATCCTCACGCTGGGGATTATTAATCGGAATGATCGTCTTGTGGAAAAAGGGTGCCTTGACCCCGTATATGAATTTGTTGACCAGGATGTGATCACCGATCAACAGCGTATCCTTCATGGATCCCGAGGGAATTTTGAACGCCTGCACCACAAAGGTGCGGATAAACAAGGCCAGGATGACAGCGACAATGATGGCTTCGAGATTTTCACGCAAGGCCCCCTTTTTTTTGGGAGTGGCATCGGTATCTGCAGATTTTTTCAAAATTGGCAAATGCCTTTCTGGTCTGTTATGAGGTTTGAATCATCCGTTCAGATAGCATGCTTCAGGCTCAATGACGTACAGTCCCCAACCCACAAGTCAGGTCAGAATACAAACATGCCTATTCTAAGCAACCCATTTGCAAGCACCCCAGCGATGACGTCATCCAACATGATACCCCATCCACCGCCGACCCGCTTGTCTACCCATCCTATTGGAAAAGGCTTGAGTATATCAAACAGGCGGAACAATGCAAATCCCCAAACTGCTAAAAGGGGCTCAAATGGCAGGGCGAAAAGCGCAATGGCCATGCCGCAGATCTCGTCGATAACCACCTGCTTGGGATCGGTTTGTCCGACCGTTTTCTCCGCCTCGTGGGCCAGCCAGGTCGAAACCGCCACCAAGGCCACCAACACGATCAACCCGGAACCGACACTTATGGATGCGATCAGCAGACACAGGGGAAGGGCCGCCAGCGAGCCGATGGTTCCCGGTGCCACCGGTGAATAGCCGATCAATCCGCCCGTGGCCAAGAAAATAATCGCAGGTTCCTTTAGTTTGATCACGGACCATTTCCGGTTGCCAACCATCCCTACGAATCCGCTTCCTGGCCCGAATCATCATCAACGGTCGCATCGGCAACCGCATCGTATATCAATTTGAGCGGTATGTCCTTTTCAAGAGCCAACTGCCGGCAATGTTCGTATTCCGGTACGCAGCGTTTGCGCCCCCGATGGTCTGTCGTGCATTTGACCTGAATGTCTCCAAAACGGGTGGTTACCATCGCAAAAGACCTTTTTAGCACATACCTGTGAACCTTTTGATAGCGGACACCGATGGTGGTGGTCTCTGAAAACAGCCGCCTGGTGAGCGTTGCTTTCTTTTCCGGGGGGCAAATCACTTCGACTTTGATTCCCGGCCGGTTTTTTTTCATCGACACCGGAACCAGGCAAACGTCCAGGGCTCCGTCGGCAAA
>JASFFF010000543.1:0-3101 GCA_050124445.1 Desulfosarcina sp. | reverse complement strand
TTTCTCGGCTTCGCAATCGGTGGCCGGCACCAATCAACCATCTTATTGCAAAGGAGGTCGCCCATGGAAAAACCCATCATCAACTACGAGAGCCTGATTCGCATTACCCGCTCCATCTCTATGATTCGAGATCCCGATGAAATCGTCCTGGTCTCGGTAGAAGGCGTCACCAGTGCGTTGAATGTTAAAGGCTGCGCCCTTTTTTTGGTTGACCGAAAGAACGACACCCTGTCACTGGCCGGTCATTACGGCCTCACTCAGGAATATCTGGACAAGGGCCCCGTCAGCGCCATGCGATCGATTGCATCATCCATGGAAGACGGCCAGCCGGTGGCCATTTACGACGTTAATGACGACCCGCGAATTCAGTATCCAGAGGCTGCCAAGCAAGAGGGAATTGCATCGATCCTTTCGGTGCCGATGATTATCGGTGAGCGCATCATCGGGTGCCTGCGGGTCTATACGGCCAAGCCCTGGGAGTTCGGCCTCAACGATGTCAATTTTGTTCAGGCGGTTGCCCAGGTGGTGGGCATGGCCCTTGAAATGTGCCGCATCAACAAGGGGTATAAAGAGAGCATCGACATTCTGAAAAGCATGCGTGACCCGCGAACGCTAAAATTCAATAAGCGCACACCGTATGAGGGCGTGCCGAAGAGTTTTTCCAAAGAAGAGGTTTCCCGGGCCAGCGCTTGAACAGATTGGGTTGCTTGGCTTTTCGCAGGCAAGCGCGCCGGGCCTCGGTACGCACGCCTGCGCTGGAATGGCCGCAATTATTTCCAGGTACAATGAAAGAGGACCATCATGACCCCCTCGTTGCTGGGAAAATCGGCCCTTGTCACGGGTGCATCCCGGGGTATTGGCAGGGCCATCGCAGTTAAGCTGGGTGCCTTGGGCGCCTCCGTGGCCGTCAATTATCTCAATGATCACAAGGCGGCCGCATCCGCCGTATCAAAGATCGACGCCTCGGGGTCCAAAGCCATTGCTGTGCAGGCTGACATGCGGCGGGTAAGCGAGATTCAACGGCTATTTGACCGGACCACTGCCGATCTGGGCGGCTTGGACATCCTAGTTAACAATGCCGGTATCCGTTTATTCAAACCGATTGCATCCGTAACCGAGGCCGAGTTCGACGACATTTTCGCTGCCAATGTCAAAGGGGTCTTTTTTGCCTGCCAGATGGCCGCACGGCGCATGGCCGACGGCGGTCGCATCATCAACATCTCTTCATCGGTAACCCGGGTGTTGATGGCCGATTACGGCCCTTATTCGGCTACCAAAGGTGCTGTAGACCAGATCACACGGGTTCTGGCAAAAGAACTGGGGCCAAAAGGCATTACCGTCAATGCCATCTCTCCCGGTCCCACCGACACGGAATTGTTCAGGCAAGGAAAAACACAGGAACAGATCGACGGCTTTGCCCAGGCCGCTGCCCTGGGGCGAATCGGTGTCCCGGCGGATATTGCCGATGCCGTGTCCCTGCTGGTCAGCGACGAGGCCGGCTGGATTTCCGGTCAGAATATATGCGTCAATGGCGGGTTTGTGGCCTGATCTGGCTGTCAACATGGCGCCACATGCGCGTCAGCCTGCCTTTTTTTGGCATTTGGTCACTTATCCGATCTGCTATGGCCCACATTTTCAATAACGGCGGCCAGCATTTGACATCAGTTACACCACCGATTTATCCAAAGGCACGAACCACTGCTTCTTGCGATAGACCAGATCCTGGCTGCGGGCGATGAGCCGGCCGCTTTTTGCCTCGATTATCGTAATGTCGTAAAGCCCGGTTCGGCCGCCCACGTGACACTCCCGGGCCTCGGCCACCAAATGGTCGCCCACGTTGGATGGGTTGAGAAAACAGATATTCACATTCAAGGCCACGGCCACCTGTCCCCGCGAATTTCCAGCGGCGGCAAACGCCATGTCGCCCAAAGCGAAGATCACACCGCCGTGGGTCATGCCATGAAAATTGGTCATCTGCTCGGTGACCGTCAGGGTGACCCGGCTATGCCCCGGGGCGACAATGCTCACTTTGGCACCGAGCAAGCGGACAAAGGCATCGTTTTGAATGTGCGTATTGATCGCGGCTTGACGCGCGTCATCCGGCATGCTGATCCTCCTTCGCACAAGCAGGCTTATAGGTAATCCAACGACGGCAATCCTTCCCGCAGGCGAACCGCTTCCAGCAGGCCCACCGTGCCGGTCATCATGTTATCCCCCCAGGGGGCGCCGAAAGCGATCGGAAGCGTAGAATCCGTGGCCAACCGTCGCCGAGGCCCGGTGGCCAGAATCAGCTCAACCCCGTCATATCCGAATGCGCTGCGGATATACGCCCCATGGCCCCCTTCCGCTAAAATCCCCTCATGGGATAGCCTGCCGTCGGCCAGGTCGGTGAGCAGCCTATCCAGTCGGGAAGACGTGATGTCTGTCGTATGATACTCGAAAAAGCCGCACAGACAGCCATTTTCCACAGCTGCGCCCACAGTATGCGAGGTGGCGATATCCAACACCAAAACGCGCTCACAATCTGCCGCCAATCGATCTTTAGATGCGCCCAGGATCGCTGCCATACCCGAGTCCATCACGTACACCCGACCGGTTGGCAATCTTTCGGCGTCCTTGGCAATCGCAGTCAGACGGTTCATTTGTTTCGGGACCTGGTCGGATCCATACAGCAGTGCCTGAGGCGACGGATTGTCGTTGAGCACCGCCGTGAACATGCGATGTCTGAAATCCAAGTGTGAGACGCCTGTTGGCGCCACCCCGTGATCCTGAGCACAAATGGCCACCGCGTCGAAATCGAAATCAACACCGAAGCCCCGAACAATGCTTCGCACACGCTCCCACTGAAGATCGGCGGTACGCACGAGGGTCACATGCGGTGCACGACGCAACGAATCCGCCTCGGCATCACTCACAACCCGGATGCCCTGGGCAGACACCCGGTAAAGGTCATGGTGAATGGTAGCGGCGGCCGATGCGGACATAACCACCTCGGCTGTTTGTGCGCGCGCTATCAGGGCCTGGGACACCGGGCCGCCGCCCATCTCTACGCCGGTCACAACCAGGTTGCCGGATGTCCGGCGGATATCGTCCGCCAACAC
>JASFFF010000542.1:0-3103 GCA_050124445.1 Desulfosarcina sp. | reverse complement strand
CGGCAGATATGTTCTCGCGCGTTGCGCGTGTCGTGGCCGAAGCGGACCGGCTTTTTGACGCCGACGCGCGGGTTGGCGACACGGCAGACCGCTTCGAGGCGGCCATGACCTCGCTTTCGTTTCTGCCCAATTCGCCTTGTTTGATGAATGCCGGCCGGCCATTGGGTCAATTGGCCGCTTGTTTTGTCTTGCCGGTGGAGGACAATCTGGAGTCGATTTTCCAGAGCCTGAAAGATGCCGCCCTGATTCACCACACTGGCGGCGGCACCGGTTTTTCGTTCAGTCGGCTGCGCCCTTCCGGAGACACCATTTTTCCCGCCTCCGGGGTCACCGGCGGGCCGGTCGCCTTTATCCAATTGTTCGATGCCGCCACCCACCTGATCGATCGCAAACGGGTGCGGCCCGGCGCCAATATGGGGGTGCTGCATGTAAGCCATCCGGATATCGAGGCGTTTATCGCCGCCAAGCGTGACCGCCGCTTGCTGCGAAATTTCAATCTTTCCGTGGCCGTGGACGACGGTTTTATCGATTGTGTCAAAGCTGGTGGCGACTATGCCCTGGTGCACCCGCGCACCGGCGCGGTGGTGGGGCGAAAACCGGCGCTTGAACTGCTCGATCTCATGGCCCACTGTGCATGGGAAACCGGCGATCCGGGTATCCTGTTCATCGATCGAATCAACCGGGGCAACCCAACACCGGCGCTGGGCGCTTTGGAAACTACCAATCCTTGCGGCGAGCAGCCGCTGTTACCATTCGAATCGTGCACCCTGGGTTCGATCAACCTGACCCGCATTCTCAATGACGACGGCATCGATTTCAAGCGGCTGGATTCGCTGGTACACCTGGCTGTCCATTTCCTGGACAACGTGGTGGAGGTGAATCGGCACCCGATTGCGCATACCGAAGAATGGAGCCGGATGAATCGCAAGATTGGCCTGGGTGTGATGGGTTTTGCGGATATGCTCATCCTGCTCGGCATTTCCTACCAGAGCGAGCAGGCCGTAGGGCTCGCCGAGCAGATCATGTCGCGCATCCAGCAATCCACCGAGGCGGCTTCAGCCGAATTGGCTGCCAGGCGGGGCAACTTTCCGGCATTTCACCAGAGCGTATTCCCGGCCAAAGGGGTGACGTTGCGCCGCAATGCCACCTTGACCACCGTGGCCCCGACCGGCACGATCAGTATCCTGGCCGGTGTAAGCAGCGGCATCGAACCGGTGTTTGCTTTCGAAGTCCAACGCCGTATCGCCGAAGATATCTTCACGGAGGTACACCCCATCTACGCGCGATACCGCCGCCAAGGCCGGCCTATCGACCCGGAGATTTTTCAAACCGCCTGGAACGTCTCGCCTGGCTGGCATCTGAAAATCCAGGCCGCATTCCAGAAGCATACCGACAATGCGGTTTCCAAGACGATCAATCTTCCGAAGCAATTCAGCGCCGCGCAAATCCGCGAGCTTTTTCTGGAGGCGACGGACATGAACCTTAAGGGCATCACCGTTTACAGGGATACGTCACATCCGGATCAGATTCTTTCGGCGTGTTCGATCAAGAATGAGGAATGTTCTTAGTCTGACAAACCGGGAACGGGGCATTCCTGCATCTGATACGACCGGATTCGCCAATTGCTCTTTTACAGGCTTTCTCCATTTTGTTTACCCTTAATTGGGGTTTAAACCAGCGCTACACGAGGAAACGTTATGAATAGGAAACAATCCCTGGATACCATCGATGCCTACGACGGCTAGTGGGACATGGTTGTGGTAGGCGGCGGGGCGACCGGACTGGGGTGTGCATTGGACGCAGCTGCAAGAGGTTACAAAACCTTGCTGGTGGAGCAGCACGATTTTGCCAAAGGGACCTCCAGCCGCAGCACCAAACTGGTTCACGGCGGGGTTCGCTACTTGCAGCAGGGGAATATCTCGTTGGTCCTGGAAGCCCTGCACGAGCGTGGTCTGCTGATGCAAAATGCCCCGCATCTGGTTCATAATCAGGCGTTTATCGTTCCCAACTACGATTGGTGGGACGGTCCCTTCTACGGCGTCGGCCTCAAAGTGTACGATCTATTGGCCGGACGGTTGGGTCTGGGCACATCAAAGTGGTTGACCAAATCGGAAACGTTGGCACGCATCCCGACCCTGGAGCCGGATCGGCTGCGCGGTGGTGTCATCTATTTTGACGGACAATTCGACGATGCCCGTTTGGCAGTCAATCTGGCCCAGTCCATTGTTGATGCCGGCGGGACACCGGTCAACTATACCCGGGTGGTCGGATTGACCTATTCAGGCAAGATGATCGATGGCGTGCAGTTGGAAGACGCCATCGACGGCAGCCAACGCCGTGTTCGCGCACGCGTGGTCATCAATGCAACCGGCATTTTCACCGACAGTCTCCTGCGCATGGATCAGAAAACAGCCGCTCCTTTGATCACCCACAGCCAGGGTGTTCACCTGGTACTGGAAAAGCGATTTCTAAAGGGACGCACCGCAATTATGGTTCCCCAGACCGAAGACGGCCGGGTGCTGTTCGCCGTTCCTTGGCATGACCGGGTACTGGTAGGTACGACCGATACGCCGGTGGAAGAACCCAGCCTCGAACCGCGTCCCCTCGAGAAAGAGATCGATTTCATTCTCAAGCATGCCGCCCAGTATATGGTGGAAGATCCCACCCGGCAGGATATATTGTGCATGTTTGCCGGCCTCCGCCCCCTGGTGGGGGCAGGCGGCGGCAAGCAGACGTCAGCCCTGTCCCGGGACCATCACCTGGAGATTTCCCGCTCTGGGTTGGTGACCATCACCGGCGGCAAATGGACCACCTATCGCAAGATGGCCGAAGACACCGTGGATCAGGCGTCTCTGATCGCGGGCCTGCCCGAAAGCGAGTGTCGAACGCGCAAGTTGCGCATTCACGGCTGGTTGAAAAACATGGATCCCCAGGACCCCTTGGCTGCCTATGGGTCGGATGCGATCTATTTACGCAATCTTATCGACGCGGATCCTGAGATGGGAGAAAAGCTGCATGCTAAACTGCCCTATCTCAAAGCGGAGGTGGTATGGGCCGTGCGCAGTGAAATGGCCCTTACCTTGGATGATGTCCTCGCCAGGCG
>JASFFF010000541.1:0-3106 GCA_050124445.1 Desulfosarcina sp. | reverse complement strand
TCTGATTTCCATGCGTGCCCCCCACAATCGAATCCTTTTTACCAATCGTTAGCAGTCAGCATGGGTGAAGTCAACCAACCGGCCCCCACCTGTTGATAAGTACCGTTTCATTTTAAATTATACCGTGGGGCGCCAGCAAGAGATGTGAGCCGGCTTGACGAGCATTGCAGGAATTGCCACCTTGTTCATGTGCCAATGAAAGTCAAAACCGCGAGCAGCGGCGGGAACGCCAATGAATAGACTTCAGGCAATTGCCAAAATAATGGCCATGCTCATAGAGGATGGTCGCATCAAACCGGGAAGCCGTGAATACAAAATTGCCCGACGGATTGCATCCAGAAAGATCGAGAGACTGGGACCAGACGGTGCCTTGGCGCAGACCATCCATCGCCATGCAGAAATGATGAGGCAGGTAGAAATGGTTATCGCTTTGGAAGATTCTGGCGCAACCATGCCCCGTACCGATTGGTGAAAACGCCTTTCTGGTTCATGGGTATTCAGTGCCGCTGAATATATTCGCCTATCTTGGCAATCGCCTCGACGGCTTGCGGCAGAAAGGGTGCGAATCCTTGAAATACATGCGGCATCTTTTCCCAGATCTCAAGGGTCACCTCGCACCCCTGTGCGGTGGCACGCTCGGCCAGTCGCGTGGAATCATCCAGCAACACCTCCGCGTCGCCGACCTGCAATAGAATCGGGGGCATACCGCGGTAATCGCCAAACAGGGGGGATGCATACGGATGGGTGGGGTCAACACGTGCGCCCAGGTAGACCGGGATGAGGGCGGGTAGCACTTGCGGTTTGATGATCGGGTCTACCGACGCCCGAGAAGTTAAAGACGGACTTGCGCCTGTGAAGTCGGTCGCCGGGGAGATGGCGATCGAGACCGCAGGCAACGGCAGGCGGGCATGCTTGACCTTCAGCAGGGTGGCCAGCGTCAGGTTGCCCCCGGCGGAGTCACCCATCAGATAGGCGGATGCGACAGGCCGCTTTCCATGCGGACCGTTTTGCCACATCCATTGGTAGGCCTGCATGCAATCTTCCAACCCAGCCGGAAATTTATGCTCGGGTGCCAGACGATAATCCACGGCAAGCACCACTGCATTTGCAGCTCGGGATACCCGTGACAAGAAAGCACGATAGCCGGCCGGTGAGCCTGAGATCCAGGAACCGCCGTGAATGTAGAGAATTCGTCGATCGGGATCGGCGCCCTCGGCCACGACCCATTCCATGGGAATGTGATCGGTTTGCACAGCAAACCATTGACCGTGAATTTCCGAAGTGGAGGGGTGGACGCAAAAATACTGATCGATCAGCTTGCGTCGTGCATCGATATCATGGATCAGTTCGAAGGCACGCTCGGCGATGGCGCGCAGATGGTGAAAGACAGCTTCTGTGGGATGTTCATGTGTAATCATCGTATTTTTTTTGGCCAATTGTTGAAAAGATGTCATGCGATGTACGGACTATATCCGTCTCACGGACAGCGCAACGGCTGCCTGGTGATGTGGCCGAAATAGTTGCCTGGTTTGTCGCCCGTTGTCAATGGCCATGGGACATAAATGCCCCACCGAGGAGAATATTGCTCTCCATTCCGTGATCGAGGCAGGGGTACCAGACAATAACGCATTGCACCGATTGGTCGCCCGGCCATTGCAAAGATAAACCGCCTGCAATCGGGTGGCTGTAAGCCGTTCATCCGCTTGGTTCCGATGCCTCTGTTTACTCAATATCTATGTAAAAAAAGTAATATTTTAAGCCCAATCATCTCGATACACACATCTCAATCTCAATAACAATTTGAAATTAAATACTATATAGTTTCTGGTATACGTTTTGCTAAAGTCAAAAATAGACTGAGACGGAGGAAACAGCGGACAACCGGCAAGTACAATTAGAAGCATAGGAAATTCATACCTCCAGTTAAAAAAACGACTAAGGGTAAGCGATGGAACGAGAATATGCTGTCCGTAACGACTACTACCGAAGATTTCACAAAAGAAAAGAGTATCCAGCGGAAATCGTTTTTTACCATGCGAATCGGCTATACGCCGGAAGTCTAAAAGATCTCAGCCTTGGTGGCGCCTATGTTGAAACCTACTGCGTGAATCAATTTTCCATTAAGGATATTGTTACCCTTAGTATCCCTTTTTCCTCTGGCCAGAAGAACGTCAGATGCAGGGGAAGTATTCAATGGCTCAATAATACGGGCTTTGGGGTCGAATTTATTTGACATTGAAAGATATCGCATGAACGGAAATATCACCCCTTGGATTGATTATGTCAGAGGCGGTTTATCTGACTTCAAAGTCCAGTAATACGTTTCCGTATCAAGGAGGTAGGATGAGAAAGCTAAAATTTATTTCGGCGTGCATTGCGGGCAGTATTGCTGTTTTGATTGTTCTCATTCTGAATAGATTTGAATGGGGGCGTAGATTAAACGGATGGGCGCTGAAAATCTAAAATGATCATACCTTCGCAGATTTGGTATTGGATATTCGAACGAACACCAAGTTTATGATAAGTTAGTCAACCACCACCGTATGTTGGGGTCGGTCATTGGTTTTCAAAACTGTTCGAATAGCAGCAATCTGTAAAGCTCATATTAACAATTGTCGTATTTATATATATGTTTGCCTAAATTGTAGTACCAGCTGCATACCAGAAGATTACACCAGATAGAAGGCAGTTGATATAATGGGATGTGTCGATATATTAGTCCCATGGTCCCCAATTGCCACTGGATTTAATATGTTTAAGCGCTTGACGAATTGTGTATTTCTTAACACCGGTAATCGTGTCGTTAAGATAATAATCTTTCTTTAAAAATAGTCGTTTATGTCCATCGCTGATGTCGTATACAAAGTCAAGTTCTTCAAGCCAGGCATGATTTACAGGTTTATCTTGATTAAAAGAAGCCAGATTTCCATGCACGAGTCGATGGTGTCCGAAGAAGTCCTTGATTCGAAGCTGCTGTATGAGTTCCGCTGCAACCTTAAAGCAATTGTGCTGGATTTCTCGTTTTCGGTATTCTGCGGTCAAGTTCAAAGACAATAGTATTGCCGCATTTTCATGTTTCAGTGATAAGATCATTTTAAATATCTTT
>JASFFF010000540.1:0-3112 GCA_050124445.1 Desulfosarcina sp. | reverse complement strand
GTTTATGCCCTGCCAGGGCACAAGCCATAGCAGCCTGTTGCGGCTATTGGAGCAGGCTCTGTAGCTCCCGATCGATTGCCTCACCCACTTTGATCTTCTGGTCGATCACGATCATGGCCCCGGCTTTTTTCAAATCGGCTGCGTGGCGATGGTAGCGTGCACGAACGATTATCGCTACTTCGGGGACAAGCGATTTCAGATTGGCGATGACACGCCGATAGGTGGCCGGATACAGCAGGGTCACAACCACAGCGCAAAGGGAATGGATGCCAGCGTGTTCGAGAACTTCCGTGCTGGTGACGTCACCAATGTGTACCGGCAGCTGCAGTTTCAGCTGGCACCATGGCTAACCTCTCGACCCCTTAGCGATAAAGGCTAAGCAAGAAGCGGGTGTTGACATCTCCAAGCAAGAGTCACATGCAATCCAGGATTTTTTGCAAGAGGATATCGACTACGTTGTCGCTTAGGTTGTTTCGATTAGCAGCACTATAATCGGTCAAGTTCACTACGGCAACTAATGAGAAATATCGCCTCACCTAAGAAGTCTTAATTCATCTAACACCTGCCGTTTCCATTGCCAAGCCCCCCTGGATAATAATTCAGCGCATTCTTTTTCATATGAATGTTAATTGAACGCTAATGAAAACTTAATGAAAATCAAACAAACAAAAATTACTCTAATTTCCAATGCGCAGTCGTTCTATTCGACGGACATGTTCATATGAAAACCAGTGTGAAGGATGCCAGCCACTTAGAGGGTCCCATTTTTTCATGCTAGCCGTGATATGCCAGCCTTGGCAGATTGTGAACCGGGGCATCGCGTTCCTTTCTGGGCCGCGGTCCTTGCTACAATAACGACCCTTGGCACGTTAACACCCTTAATAATTATCAACGGTACAATTTACTCATGCCGCTTTCCGAACGCCAGGCTCACATTGCTGAAATGATTCGTCAAACGGACTTCATTCGCGTGGAGGATCTTGCTAGGCACTTCCAGGTCACCACCCAAACGATTCGCCGGGATCTGAATACGCTATGTGAGTTGGGCATTGCACGGCGTGTGCACGGCGGTGTCCAATTAATCAACACCCCAGGAAACGTAGCCTACGCATGGCGCCAGATTCTTAACCACGAAGCCAAACAAACCATTGCCCAGGAAGTAGCCCAACACGTTCCCAACGGGGTGTCAATTGCTTTCAGCATCGGTACCACACCCGAGATTGTTTCCAAATCCCTTCTGGTACATACCAACTTGAGGATTTTCACCAACAACCTCAACATCGCCTTTCTGGCCTGTACCAATCCGTCCTTCGAGGTCACCGTTGCCGGCGGTCGTTTGCGCAACGAAGATAGAGATGTCTTGGGCAGCGGTATGGAGTCGCTTTTCGGTGCTTACAAAGTGGATATAGGCATCTACGGTGTGGCCGGCGTGGATGAGGATGGAACACTGCTCGATTTTTACGAGGAGGAGGTGCGGGCAAGGCAGATTATCCGCGAAAACAGCCGCAGCTCCTACCTCGTCCTCGATCATAGCAAATTTGGCCGAGCTGCCCATGTCCGGGGCGGAAGGATTGACGAAGCCCAAAAAATATTTTGCGACCGTACACCGCCAGCTTCCATCATCCAACTGATCCATCGATCAGGTGCGGAACTGATCATCTGCAAGAGAGACGCAGCGACATGAGCAGCATCGACATCCGGGGACTGGTCAAGCAATGGGGTGCTGTCGTGGCTGTTGATAGGGTATCGCTGAAGGTGCCTAAAGGTAGCCTGACTGTATTGTTGGGCCCTTCCGGTTGCGGTAAATCGACAATTTTGCGCTTAATCGCCGGCCTGGAAAAAATCTCTTCCGGTTCCATCTTCATCGGGGGAAAAGAGGTAACCCACATGGACCCGGCCACAAGAGGGGTGTCCATGGTCTTTCAGTCATATGCCCTTTTTCCCCATCTCAATGTCCGAGAGAACATTCTGTTCGGGTTGAAGGTGAGGGGCATTCCTTCGGCCAAACGCGATGATAGGCTTCGTGAAGCTGCACACATGGTCGGGTTGGCCGACCTCTTGAATCGCAAGCCGGCCCAACTTTCAGGAGGGCAACGGCAGCGGGTGGCCCTGGCCCGTTCCATCGTATCGCGACGCCGGATCTGCTTGATGGACGAACCGCTTTCCAATCTTGACGCTAAGCTTCGGGCGGAGATGCGCGACGAAATTCGTATGCTGCAACAGAAGCTCAATTTAACCATGATTTATGTCACCCACGATCAAGTGGAAGCCATGACTATGGCCGACCAAGTTGTGCTGCTCAAGCAAGGTCGCGTCGAGCAAACAGGAGCACCCTACGAGCTTTATGAATGTCCACGCACAACCTTCGCCGCCCAGTTCTTAGGGTCACCACCGATGAACCTGCTGGACATCGCATTGATCGGCGAGCCAAGTGCATTGGCTACGGCATGCGGTGGATCCTTGACAGCGGACTCTCTTTCCGAAGGGTTCATCGGGGTACGCCCCGAAGATGTGTACGTGAGTAAAACCGGTCTTCCCGCGAAAATCTCTTCCGTCGATTATCTGGGCGCCGAAACCGTGCTGCGCATGAGTCATAACAATCAGATACTGTTCGCCAGAATCGATGGCCGGCGGGACTATCAACCTGGCGAGGCGATTCATATCAGTTGGTCCAAGGAGTCCATTCACCGGTTTGGCCAAGATAAGGTCCGCATAGACGATGGGACGACTGGGCCACCTTAATGGCTGAATCACTGGTTATCTGGACTCATTGAATACTGCCGCACCGGCGGCATAAGGATAAATCCAACCTATAAGAGGAGGCGTACAATGTTTAAAAAATGTAAATGGTTCGGTATTGGCATAATGGTCGCGGTTGTTCTCATAGCTGCCGTCTCGACCGGCACAGCCACGGAGTTGACCATGTATTATCCGGTGGCCGTTGGCGGACCGCTGACCAAGATTGTGGACGGGATCGTTGCTGATTTCATGAAAGAAAATCCAGATATCAACGTTAAGGCGATCTATGCCGGCAACTATAACGATGCCCGTATCAAGGCCCTGGCAGCCCTGAAAAGCGGGCAGCCTGCCCAGTTGTCGGTGATGTTTTCCA
>JASFFF010000539.1:0-3113 GCA_050124445.1 Desulfosarcina sp. | reverse complement strand
AAGCGATTGAAAAATCTGAAATCACTTCTCTAGTGCGGCGGATGGTCAAATGACCGACACGGTTGAAAGCATACACGGGTCTATCATCCAACACGGCCCCCACAATAACCGCATCTACCTGATGCACCTGCATGGTAAAGATGTAGAAGGTCTGATCGCCAGGCTTGACCGGTTGGCAGCCGAACGCGGCTATGGTAAAATTTTTGCCAAAATCCCCGCTACCTGCTGGCATTCCTTCAAATCGGCCGGCTACATCCAAGAGGCACGCGTTCCAGGGTTTTTCAATGGCCAAATCGACGGCCTGTTTATCGCCAAGTTCCTCTGTGCAGATCGACAGCAGACCCAGGCCCGTAGCGACTTCACACAAGCGCAGCGCAAACCAACCGGGACATGGCCCGATGATCCCAGGTTGTTGATCAGCGCTTGTTCTCCAGAGGATGCAAAGGCAATGGCAGCCATCTATCGCCAGACGTTTGAATCCTATGCATTCCCCATTCACCGGCCGGAATATATTCAATGCATGATGAGAAAAAACGCGCTCTATTTCTCTGTCCGGACGCGTGAGCAGATCGCTGCCTTGGCCGCGGCGGAAATCGATGCCACCAGCCAAACCTGTGAAATGACCGATTTCGCCACCCTGCCTGAATACAGACGCAAAGGGCTTGCGTACCGGCTGCTGGGTCGATTGGACGATGAGGCGCACAAACGGGGCGTGAAGACCGCCTACACCATTGCCCGTCGCGATTCCGATGGAATGAACCGGGTGTTTGCCCAGCGGGGATATCTGTTTGCCGGATGCCTGGCAAAAAATACGCAAATCGGCGGCCGAATCAGGAGCATGCTCGTCTGGTACAAGTCGTTGGCATAGACCTAAAGCATATGATTTCAGGCGCTTTCGATTGTATTGATCCAACGAAACAGTGCCATCCGCATCATCCTTTTTTGGCCATTTTCCAACCCATTCAATTGCCCCTTGTGACCTGGTGATTTCTCGGCTATATGAGGTTTTTTCTTGGCCTTATTGAATAAGGAGATTAAATTGCTCGGGACCGTGGTAAATACGTTGAGCATCGTCGTTGGCAGCCTGATCGGTCTATTTTTTAAAGGCAGCATACCCGATACATACAGCAAAACCATTATGCATGCCATCGGGCTTGCGGTCGTGTTGATCGGCCTGAAGACAGCCCTTCAAACCGACGCCATTCTTACCGTCATCATCAGCCTGGCCGTGGGGAGTCTGTTGGGTGAACTGCTGCGCATCGAGGATCGACTGGATCGGTTCGGCAAATGGATCGGCAGGCGGCTTGCAAAGGACAGTGAGGGAATTTCCAAAGGATTCGTGAGTGCCAGCCTGTTATATTGCGTGGGGGCGATGGCGATCATCGGTTCAATGGAGAGCGGGCTGACAGGAAACCACCAAACGCTGTTTGCCAAATCCATCCTTGACGGGATCGGATCGATCCTTTTTGCATCAACGCTTGGCATCGGTGTAATATTTTCGGCAGTTTCTGTGTTCGTCTATCAGGGCGTCCTCACCCTGACGGCTTCGTCGATCAAACCCTTTTTGCTGCCCGAGGTGGTTTCACAAATGTCGGCCGTTGGCGGGCTGCTTATCGTGGCCATCGGGATCGGATTGCTGGAAATCAAAAAACTGCGCATCGGCAATATGCTTCCGGGAATATTCATCCCGCTTGTTTACCAGGTGTTGAAGCATTTGCATGCGCTTTTTTAGGGTTGCCTGCGGTGAAAGGAGCTTAAGATGAGCCGCCTTCCATTTCCTTCTTTTCTTGACGACTTCCCCCACATTCTGGGCGAAGGAGCGGTAATCGAACGTATACGTCGTGAAACCGAATTTGAGCTTGATCCTCACGTCGTCAATTCTGCATTCATCTATGACGAACCCAAGCGAACCGTATTGGAAGCGATTTTTTGTCAATATCTGGATATCGGTCGGCAATACGACCTGCCCTTGCTTCTTTCCACGCCAACATGGCGGGCCAGTCGGGAACGCATCACCGCGGCCGGCTATGGGCACAAGGATGTGAACCGCGACAACTATGACTTCCTGGATGCCTTGCGCAATCGCTATGGGCCTTACGCCGATAAGGTGGCCATTTGCGGATTGATGAGTTGTCGCGGCGATGCCTACGATCCGGATCAGACGCTGTCAGCCAGTGAAGCGCAGGCGTTTCATACCTGGCAAGCTGAGAAGTTGTCACAAACGGATGTGGATTTCATGTTGGCAGCCACCTTGCCCGCATTGAGCGAGGCAATCGGCCTGGCAGCGGCGCAGGCCGCAACCGGCAAACCCTATATCATAAGCTTTATCGCCCGGCCCGAAGGCACGCTGCTGGACGGTACGCCCCTGAAAGCGGCCATTGGAACAATCGATGCCCAGATCCGTCCGCAACCGCTGGCCTACCTGATTAACTGCACGCATGCCTCGATTTTTAAATCGGCGCTGCTGCATGCAGACAATTCATCGGCACAGGTCAGGAATCGGGTTCGTGGATTGCTGGCCAACACCGCCGCACTGACGCCTGAAGAGCTGGACGACAGCGAGCAATTGATGTCAGAGGCACCAGAGATATTTGGTCAATCCGTTGCTGATCTCAAAAAGGATTTGGGCATGAAGATCTTGGGCGGCTGCTGCGGCACAAACGATCGTCACATCGGCCAGTTGGCAAGGCACCTTGCTGAAGCGAATTGATGGCCTTACCGCTCGGAGACGAATAACGCTTTCTGCACGAAAATGGCTATGTAGTGAAACGTGCCGGTGATCAATTCGTAGCGCACAAGAACCCATCCGGCCTCTTCAGCTTGCTGGGTCAACAATCATTTTGCGTCGTGCAAAGCAGCGCCTCGATGGCGGTGCACGCCGCCCCGACGCCGTCCTCGGTGCGCACCTTTTGGCCGATCGTTTCGGCCCGTTGGCTATATGACGGGTTTTCCGTCAACGCCTTGAGCGCGCGCACCATGCCACCGACCGAACAGCGTTTGAAGGGCAGCGTCTGCGATATCGCCAATCGCTCACACCGCCGGGCATTGTCGGGTTGATCGTGTGCAAACGGGACGACCAGGGTGGGTTTGCCGGCTTTCAATGCCTGGCCTGT
>JASFFF010000538.1:0-3119 GCA_050124445.1 Desulfosarcina sp. | reverse complement strand
CGTCGGCCAATCTGGCATTCAAAAATTTTTTGTAAAGTTAATCCATGCTTTAATATTTTCAATATTGATACCCATTAATCCGGCCAATTATTTTATTAGTTTATTTTCGAGTACGTTCAGAATGAATGCACGCCGCCATTTTATAGGAAGCTCTTTGATTAATCGAAGGAGATAGCTTATCCTTTGGTCATCCTTACCTTTTTCCAGAAACATCAGAGATTTTTCATCGAATACAAGATCTTCAATTTTATCACGACCAATGAAATCAGCCGCTTTGCATGCAATCCTTAATTTCATTGATATCACCCTGCTTCAGGCCTACAGACGTTTTGGATTCGAATTGTAAGGTTGACGTCCTGAGGTACTCCACTAATCGGGTTGATTAATCGCAACCATTTTATTTTTCGAAACCATGCAACCAAAATGATGCCAATAAAAAAAATTGTTTTTTCGGTAATAGACATTATTATTTTGGGATATAAGTGCGAATTACATATCAATCGAACCCGAAAGGAAGGAAAATATGAATTCATCAAATACAAATACTGACCACGGTGAAAAATACGAATCAAAAGAGAAGGACGACGCTGCAAATTCAAGCTCAAAAGAAAAAAAAGGTCTTTGGAAAAGATATACAGAACGGTTAAAGGATACAAAGTGTTCAAGGACGTCGCAGGATTGCGAATAATGAAACCTTCAGAGACCAGGCTTATTTAGCCCCCCTCCAAAGGGGTTTAAATCCAGCTCAATGAACGTCCAATGTGGAGAAAAAAATGCAGGTTAAACTTCATACCGTTTACATTTGAAGATTCCATTGCTGAGAATTTCAAATCACACCCCTGTCAAATGTTAGGATAGAGGCGCCTCGGATCAGCGGAAATAATTCTCATGGCCAATCAATTACGCCATGGCTATCCCACGAAAACCAACCCAACCAATCCGTGTGATCACTTGCCAGCGAATTTAACTATCAGGGATCACCTTAAATTTGCATTTAGCAACTTGATATCATAGGCTTACCTTGGATGCCACCCTTGTCTTTACAGATTTCGGTCCATAGCTTACCTTTTTCCTACGCCTCATAAAGAAATTTCACAAAGTGAGTCAATCCACCAAAGGCGGGCATTGCCCTGAAACCGCATACGGGAAAGACCACAAGCCCAGGGTGATTACTCCGAAAAGGGTGAAGCCAGCGTCCTTCCTTTTCTGATTTTCCAGACCCTCCAACTCTCTTTTGCCAGGCGCGGCGAGGGAACAGCGGTGTAGCGCTTGCGGTCCCATAAAGCGACTGTTAGCCATTTTACAATTTCATTTCTGAATCTTTTTTTATGATTTCGAGCATCTTTTTCCGGGTTAACCCGCTAAAAGGCTTAATGATTAGCCAATACAAGCGAAATGTCATTTTTGTAATTGGTGCAACACACAACACTCTGGTTTCTGTGCTGAGCTTTGTTTTATCTTCTCCTAACTCTTCACATTTAAAGTTCCAAACGACTTTGATCCACGGTGAAATAGAATTGTTTATGAAATCCTCATAGCTCGGTATTGGTGCAATTTTTTCTCTCGCCCAAAAACCGATTAAGTTTTCATAAGGGGCATTGCTTTCGAGGTTTGTAAAACCAATATCATCGATAAAATTTTGTAAATGTAATCTTTTTGTTGGTAATCCTCTGATTTTGAATAACCATGCTATAGTTTTGGATTTTGAAAGATCAAAGTCATATGCAACGCGATAGACATTTGCAATTGGAGAGCCTACAACCATTTCGTGGTATTCATTAAAAGTGTAGCGATTTAAGTACTTGTCTATCAGACTGTCTTTTTGCATATAAAAACCCCACTTAAAACTGATTGCCTTGCACGCGTCGGAGGGTTAAAATCAAGAAGAAGCGAAGACTTCCCCCGGCCATTCTTCAGGGCTCGCGAAATCATTTCTCATTCATCCATTGAGCTATGAATGCTACCGCATTCGACGTGCCGTCTTCCTTTCGGATAAGGCGGCCTAACGCTGCAGCTTTCTCACGCATCGTCGAATCATTCTTAACCGTTTCAATAGCGCGACACAGGGATTCAACGGTCAGCCTATTCTGCGGTATGGGAGTCGGCCCGACTTTGAGGCGCTCGACGTGTCGTCCCCAGAAAGGTTGGTCTCCGAAGAACGAACATATAATATTCGGTTTCCCCGCCAACAGTCCGGCGGCAGTCGTTCCGCATCCACCATGGTGCACTACGGCACTTACCTGCGGGAAAAGCCAACTATGCGGAGCGGATTCGATAAACAAGACGGATTCTGAATGTGCCGAATCGCAGGACTCAAGACCACCCCAACCACTGGCAAGTATCGCCCGTACGCCGGTGCGCCGGATTGCTTTTAGTATGACCTGCGTGACCCGCTTTGGCTCACGTCCAAAGATGCTTCCAAACCCAAAGTATACTGGCGCTTCTCCCCTTGATAGGAATTCGGTCAACAATTGTGGCGGATTCCAGTGTTCGGCATGGTTTAGAAACCAGGACCCCGTCACAATTGCAGTCTCGGGCCAATCGTCTGGCCGAGGGATAAGGTGGCGGCTGAAGCCATGCAACACCGGGATCGGGCGACCATCCGGAAGCCGCATCTTGAGACCGGGACTGCGCGGATCTAGCCCGTTCTGAATGCGCCACGTTCTGACTCTCTTGCTCATCATCAACAATATCCCTCTGATGACTTGATAAGTCAGCCAACGATACCCAGGTCCCAAGGGAAGCTCAGGGAATCCCATCGCTGGGAATCTGTTTGTCGGAACAAACATCGGGAGCCAGAAGGCCAGCATGCATGGCACCCCGAGTTTCTCGGCAAAATCTGGCGCACCGAGAGCCTTGGGGTGGTATAGAATCAGGTCCGGAGCTGAGGCCTTGCTCGCCGTCCAGACGTCTGCCATCTGCCGTTCCTGGAGATGGCCAAGCTTCGAGATCATGGACGCCAGAGTTGCTAGCGTCTTCCAAACGCTTCCTGCATTCCCGAGGATGACCTTCCCCTCTGGTGAGTGCATGAAATCAATGAAATCGTTGTTAACGTAGGCATATCCGAGACCTTTTTCCCGTATGAAAGACTCGAAGTGCGCACAGGTACAAATGGTGAT
>JASFFF010000537.1:0-3119 GCA_050124445.1 Desulfosarcina sp. | reverse complement strand
CTTTTCGTTAAGAGCACTATTTGCGGTAGGAATGATTAAGCTTACAATACGCGATGAAATGCTGTCAAGGTTGTCCTAATTTCCAGTTAATGGCACAGCGAATCTGAGAAAATAGGGTGACACTCCCGAGTGTAAAAACCAATTGCACGGAAAGGAGTGGCCCATGAAAAAGAAGAAGAAAAAAAGATCAACCGGAGCGAAGAGAGGTTCGAGGACCTGGGCGTATCCGGTGGAGTTCCGACTTCGCGTCGTCCAGCTTTCTCTGGAAGAAGAGTACAGTACGTCCCATTTATCTGAGCAGTTCGGCATCAGCAGGTCAGCCATCCGACGATGGGTCAGGCTCTATCGACAGCATGGCGCCGAGGGCCTTCAGATTAAGCGCCGCAGCGGTGGTGATACCAAAGTGGCTCTTCAAGTCCGTCAGCGAATGGTGGCAATGAAAAAGGCCCACCCCGAGTACGGACCGAGACGGATTGCCGATGTCCTCAAACGATTTTTCCTCATTCCCACGAGTCCATCAACGGTTCACAAAACACTGTCGGAGAAGGGGCTGGTAAACAAGGCCAAACGTAAACCGAAGAAGAATCCATCCAAGCCCCGGTTCTTCGAACGATCCCGTCCCAACCAGCTGTGGCAAAGCGACATCATGACCTTCCGGCTGGCGGGTCGCAACGCGTATCTGATCGGCTTCATGGATGACTACAGCCGATACATTACCGCCCTGGGGCTGTATCGCAGCCAAACCGCCGCGCACGTGTTGGAGACCTATCGCCGCGGCATCGCCGAATACGGTGTTCCCAAAGAGATGCTCACCGACAACGGACGTCAGTACACAAACTGGCGGGGCAAGACCCGTTTCGAAAAAGAGATGAAAAAGGACCGTGTGAAGCACATCCGGTCTCGCCCTCATCATCCAATGACGCTCGGTAAAATTGAGAGATTCTGGAAGTCGATCCAAAACGAGTTTCTCCAGCGGGCTCAGTTCGACAGTTTCGAACAGGCGGTAGCGCGGACCCATTTTTGGGTTTCGTATTACAATCATAAGCGGCCTCACCAGGGCATCGGCAGCCTGTGTCCCGCCGATCGATTTTTCGAGATTGCCCACGATCTGAAAAAGACATTACAAAAAGGCGTCGAGGAAAATGTTCTGGAACTGGCCCTTCGGGGACGTCCTGTCGATCCTTTTTATATGGTGGGCCGCATGGGAGACCAAAGCGTGGTCATCCGGGCTGAAAAAGGCAAAGTCAAACTGCTGGTGGACGATGAAGCCGCCGGCCGGGAAAAAGAACTTGTGTACGACACAAGAAAGGATATACATCATGAAGACAAGCCAACGCACTCGCAGGGTATTCGAACCCCAACAGAAAATCACAGCCGTGTTGTCGATCTGGACCGAGAGGCGGACAAGCTCACAGGTTTGCCAGGAGCTTTCCATCAGTCCGACGCTTTTGGGCCAGTGGCAGAATCTGGCGATCGAAGGGATGCTCAAAGCCCTGGACCCGAAGAAGAAAGATCCCCTGCCGCCCCTCAACCATCGACTGTCGCGGCTGATCGAAAAGAAACTGTCAGGCCCAAACCATCGCCTGGAAAAACGACTCCAAAAACTCCAGGTAGCGAAGCCGGCCAGTTCCGGATAACACACGAAGCCTATGACGAAACAGCCATCGACACAAAAGACCGCACGATTGAGAGCCGAGCTGATCATGAAGGTGCGCTGCGGGTTGATCACCGCCCGTCAGGCAGCCAAGCAACTGGGGGTCTCGCGCAAGACCTTTTACAAGTGGGAACAGCGGGGGCTGTCCGCACTGCTGGACAGTGTTACCGATCAGCAGCCGGGTCGCCCGTCCCATCCTCCGGACGAGGGTTGCCAAGTCCTGGAGAAACAGCTTTTGGAAGCGAAACGGGAGATCGAGTTTTTGAACCACAAAATGGCGCTAAAGGAAGTGTTGATGGATCTGAAGCTTCCCGAAACCGGTTGCGACCGGACGAAAAAAAAATGAAGCAATCCAACAGGCCATGGCCATTATCGAGACGGTGAAAACAACATTTTCGATGTCGTATACCGGCCTGTCGAACCAGGTGGGTCTGAGCTATCGCACGTTGATGCGCTGGAAACAGCGTCTTGCCAACGGGAAGAACGCCATAGGAAAGCGCGGTCCGAAAACGGTTCGGCCTTTGAATCTGAGCGAATTGAACAAAGAGATCCGGGATTTGGACCACGGCCCCAAACGTACCCGTGATACCGGCAGACTTCATGACGCCTATGCCGAAAGCGTATCTCGCAGGGAATTGAATGAACTGGTTCGAAAGGCCCGGATTGAGAGCAACGGCCGTCGACAAGCCCGGACCTGCCATGTCAGCTGGCTTCGACCCAACCTTGCCTGGGCGATCGACGATTGTCAGAAAAAGGAGACCGGAGTTGAGGGAACGCTTCACCTGCACAACCTTACAGACCTTTGTTCTCGTTATAAGCTGCCGCCGATCGCCTCTGAGCGGTTGGCCTGTGGTGAAGAGGTCGCCGGGCATCTGGCGCATCTGTTCTGTCGCTTCGGTCCTCCTTTGTTCTGCAAGCGGGACAACGGAGGCAACCTGAACCATTCGACAGTGGATGAGGTGTTGGAGGATGCATGGGTCATCCCAATTAACAGTCCTCCCTGTACGCCGTCATACAATGGTGCCATCGAGCGAACCCAACGGGAGTTCAAAGGTCAAATCAATCGTTGGCAGTGGAAGGCCTCTTCAATGGAAGCGCTTTCCATCCTGGTGGAAAATGTTGCCCATGAGTTGAATCATACGGCCAGGCGTTGCCTGAATCATTACACGGCCTGCAGTACTTATTTTGGTAAGGACCGAATACGCTATACCAAACGACAGAGAAAATCCGTTTACCAATGGATCCAGGACCTGGCAGCAGAGATTACCATCCGGGTAGGCAAGTCGAAAATCACAAACGTGGAATGGAGAATCGCAGCCAAGCAATGGCTTTTGAAAAATGGATTGATCAAAATCGAAAAGGCGGGAAAAGTGTTACCCCATTTTTCTCAGAAATTGTGCCACATTTAGAAATGTCGCACAAGGATACCTAAGACAAAAACTGGTGTCAAATTTTTGCTGTAATA
>JASFFF010000536.1:0-3121 GCA_050124445.1 Desulfosarcina sp. | reverse complement strand
GCTATATCAAGTTCGACGGGCAAGACATCACCAATGTGTTGGGCACGCAGGTGGTCAAGCTCGGTGCGGTGATGGTGCCGGAGGGACGCCGTGTATTCAAACACCTCAGTGTGGATGAAAACATACGCGTTGGGTCCATCACCCGCAAAGACGGCAATCAGGCCATCCGCAAGGACCAGGCGCTCATGTACGATCATTTTCCCCGCCTGGCAAGGATTACCAACCGGCTGGCAGGCTATTGTTCTGGCGGTGAACAGCAGATGATCGCTATTGCGCGAGCCTTGATGTCTTCCCCGACGATGCTCATGCTGGATGAACCGTCGCTGGGGCTGGCGCCACTGCTGGTAAAAGAGATTTTCGACAACGTCAGGCGCATCAATCAGGAGATGCAAACAACGCTTTTGATCGTCGAACAGAATGCCAGAATTGCGCTTGAAGTTTCGACCTATGCCTACATTATGGAGTCCGGAAAGATTGTCTTGGAAGGACCTTCGCAGGAATTGAAAAACAACCCGGATGTCAAAGAGTTTTACATGGGCGTGACCCAGGGCGGCGGCCGCAAATCCTTTAAAGAAGTTAAATCTTACAAGCGGCGCAAACGCTGGATGTAAGTATTGACCGGTTTAGGGTTCGGGGTTCTGCGTTCAGAGGTGCGACATTCAATTGGCAAGTTTACCGTCGATATGTCAAATCCCACCGTTCGGTGCCGAATGGGGTTGAAAAGTCAGTGTTGACCAAAACCGTGAATGCTTACCGATGGGGAAAGGGCAACCAATCATGAATTTTCTCGTGGCTTACAGCGGATCCAAGGAGTCCAAGGAAGCACTTGACCTGGCGATCAATCATGCATCCCTGTTCAAAGCCAAAGTGTTTGTCATCACCTCCATGGAAGGCGGTCGCAGTGAAAAGCCCGACGACATCGCCCGGGTGAACCAGGAGTTGAAGCTGGTTGGCCAAAAATTGGCGGACGCAGGCGTGGCGCACGAAGTCCACGAGATGGCCAGGGGTCTTTCTCCGGGAGAAGATATTGTCATCTTTGCCGAAGATAACGACATCGACCAGATTTTTGTGGGCATCGAAAAAAAATCCAGAACCCGGAAACTGCTTCTCGGCTCGACGGCACAATACATCATTCTCAAAGCCACTTGTCCGGTGACCACCATAAAGTAGCACCCATACCCGTAAACCAACCGGCCAACACCCAAAACCCACGGTGGATGGGGTGTCCCCTCCTGACGGCAGCCGGTCACCTCATGGCGGTGACTGTTTGCCTGCAACCCAATTTGTAAAAGGAGCAACAACCATGGGGCTTTACGACTTTTCCTTCTATGATCTAATTTGCCGGAATGCTTGCTGTTTTCAGGAAAAGCCGGCCTGGTTCGAAGCGGATACCGGCAACACGACATCCTTCGCCGAATACAAGCTACAAGTGGACCGGCTGGCCGCGGGTTTGCAGCAAACCGGGATCCAGATAGGCGACCGGATCGGTGTGGTGGGCAAGAACCGCCTGGCCTTTTTTCAGCTATACGGTGCCGCCGCCGCAATTGGGGCCATCGTCGTGCCAATCAACTGGCGCCTTTCCGCTGATGAAGTGGCTTTTAATCTCAATGATTGCAACCCCAAGATCGTATTTGTCGACGACGAATTCAGTCCCGTGGCTACCGGCATCCAAGATCAGCTCGAATCAGTTCAGCGCATTTACAACCTAACCGATCAAGGCCCTTTCGAATCGTTTAAGACACTAATGGCAAGCCAACCGTTCAGCGGTGATTCGATCAGCGCGGACGCCGGACTGGTAATCATCCACACAGCTGCGGTGGCCGGCCGACCACGAGGCGCGCTGCTGAGCCAGGCCAACTTGCTGTGTGCCAGCTTGCATCTCAACTATTGCTTTGGCCTGTCGCCAACCGATGTGCATCTGAATCTTCTGCCCTTGTTCCACGTCGGCGGCCTGTTCATGGCCGTCAATGCCTTTCATGCCGGAGCCTTGAATGTCAACATGAGCAAGTTCGACGCGGATCGTGCCGTCGAACTGATCGCGACCCACAAGGTCTCGGTGCTCTTCGATTTCTCACCGATTCTTGGGTCTATCCTGGATGCGCAGGAAAAAGATGGTGCCGATATCACATCCCTGCAGTCAGTGATGGGGTTGGATGCACCGCAGACCATCGAGCGCTATCAAGAGGCCACCGGTGGTTGCTTTTACGCCATGTACGGCCAGACGGAAACCTCCTGCCTGACCAGCATGGGGCGTTACAACGACCGACCGGGATCGGCCGGCCGGCCGATTCCGCTTGGTCTGGTGGAACTCGTGGATGATGCAGACGAACCGGTACCTTCAGGCGAGGAAGGCGAGATCACCCTCAAAGGCCCCATGGTGTTCAAGGGGTATTGGAATCTGGATGAGGACAATGCGCACACCTTCCGCAACGGAAGGCATCACACCGGGGACCTGGGCCGTTTCGACGCGGATGGATTCCTGTGGTATGCCGGCCGCAAACCGGAAAAGGAATTGATTAAACCCGGCGGCGAAAACGTCTATCCGGCCGAAGTGGAAAAAGTCATTCTCGAGCATCCCGCGGTGGAGCAGACAGTGGTTTTTGGCGTTCCGGACCCCAAATGGAAAGAGGGCATCAAGGCGGTCTGTATGCTAAAATCCGGGCAGCAGCTCACCGACAAGGAATTGATTGCGTTCGTGGGCAACCGCATCGCCCGCTACAAAAAACCACAGTATGTTCAGTTCGTTGAGACAATGCCCCATAAAGACGGCGCCATTGACCGGGATGCGGTCAAAGCACGATATGGAGGTGAGCAGGAAAGCAGCCGCTCACATGGAGGCCCTGAATGAATATCCTCACGCTGTTGGGCAGTCCGCACAAGCTAGGCAACACCGGTTCGGTCCTGGGCATGGTGGAAGATGCGTTATCCGACAGGCACCCCGTGGAACAGATCCACATCCCTTCGATCACGATCAATGGCTGCCTGGGATGCAACACGTGCCAGAAAGTGGCCGACCAACCCGGCTGCGTGCAAAAAGATGACGCCCAAGCGGTGTTTCAACGAATCCTATCCGCCGATGCCGTGATTTATGCCAGCCCCTTGTATTGCTGGGGCTTCACAG
>JASFFF010000535.1:0-3122 GCA_050124445.1 Desulfosarcina sp. | reverse complement strand
CGGGATGCGGAATAGGGGGAGGAACGCATGAACGAACAGGATTGGTTGGCATTGGGAGTGACCCTTTTCGTTTTGTCAATTATCGGATTGCTCCTTTTGCTGGGATTAACCGGCGCCCTTTCTTAACAGGCATTGAGCACTCATCCAAGGTGCGCTAAACAAAAAACCCCCTATCGGTCCAATGACGATGGCCGACAGGGGGTTGGTTTCAAACGTACAAAGGGTGGTCTGTCAACCACCCTTGTGTGTGCCGCCAGGGATTCGAACCCTTCGCCTTGACGCACCTGTCTTACCGCTTCCTTTATGAGCATTTGCCAATAAAAAAATCGTAATTAACTTATAGACGGAAGACATAAGCGACTGATGGGTGTCAAAATGACCAAACCATCCAAAATGCCGGAGCGATGCAGGGGGACGCCGATAGACTATTGTTACATCGCCCGTCCGAAACTTCGACAAATCGGCATCGGCTACAAGATGGAATGCCCGGTTTGTGGCAGGCGCTATGATTTCATTGTGCCACCGGAAAAAATGACGCCGGAAGAGCGGCAGCGGGTTATCGATTCGACGTATATCCCTTAAGCTGACTTCAAAAATTAGTAATTGTGTCAAGACTTTGTTTGCTTGACAATGTGGGAGATCGAGGCTAAGGCACCAAAACGGCTTGATGATACGCGTGAAAACGATCTCACTGGGAAGGTGTACTGAATTTTAATGAAAGCAAAAGGCCAGTTTATTCATAACCGTAAAATTGATATCTCCACCTACGAAGGGGCCTTTGATTCCGTCATTGTGGAGGGCATTCTTCAGGACCAACGGTTGGTTGAGACCTATCGCCCAACAGGTGACAGCTTTCCACCGGGCACGGTCCACCATATGATCATACGAATGGAAATAAAGGGACCAAGGCTTACGATCGAGGACATTGAGGTGGAGATGCCTACGGTTCCCTATGAAGCGTGCCTGGAAACCCTGGAGACACTTCACCTGCTCAAGGGGATACCCATTGTTGCCGGCTTTACAGCCAAGGCGAGATCGTTAATCGGTGGGCGGAAAGGCTGCTGCCATTTATTATCGCTATTGACGGCCATGGCTCCTGCAGCGGTCCAGGGTGCCTGGAGTGCCGTGATTCGAGAGCCCGTTCGGCAAGAAACGTATCTGGATATGGCCTTCAAACGAGTGAAGGACACCTGCTGGGTCTGGCGTGAAGATGGACCGATGATAAAGGATTGGAGGGAAACAGCCAAACGTCGGCAAAATTGATGATAAATGGGTAGTTAACCCGATTCGGTATTGTCAGGTCAAGTAAATCTCGCCCGGAAGTGTTGTCAGTTGGCCTTGGCCCATTTATGGCTTGAGTAGCGGCAAGCGGGTTAGTGTTTGAGGTTCCGTCGGGCAGTTGCTACCAATCCAAGTAGCCCAACACCCAACAAGGTGATCGTGACTGTGTCAATAATAACCAACGCCGGCAAAGCAATTAACAGCATCGTTCCAAAACCAATAAAAAAGGCGATTAAAAAGTACAGGAATTTAATTAATATGAATTTCATGCTCGCCCCCCTCACGCAATAAAGAGAATCAAATCGCCATCCAAGGCAACTCGGCTTTCTCGATGAGGTTTGTGACATATACCCCTGTGAGAACCGTGGTTTTCCGTCCCTGTTTCGAAGCAGTTTTGGCTTTATCTTGATTCGGATAGTTTGAAATCCCGTAAAGAGACATGCAAAAATCATACAGATTTATGGGAATAATACCGGACCCTGATATTGATGTAATACCGGTGGTTTAAAAAGGATCAAACCAATCGAATGGCACAATGTGATAGGAAAACGAATTCTTATGTGAAGACGATTACACAGCATAAAGGAGAAATTAAGGTTCACTATTAATCACAGGCCAGCTAACCGCCAATAGATTCCAGGGCAAACCGTGTGCCGGCGGTCGGTGCCGATACGGCTCATTATGGTGCCGGTCAAATGAACAACCGATGTGATTCACAATGTTCGGGTTAAGATAAACGGAAAAGAGCGGTAAGAAACTGATGGTTGGGACTATTTATCATCTAAGTTGAGCGTTTCCCATTTTGGCGTTCTAAGAATACAAAAGAAGGCATATTAGTTACGTGCTTTTCAGTCGTCAAAATGGAAAACCCTTTGGGATTGACGATCTTACCGCATCTACGGCGTCAGATGCCTTCCCGCATAGGCGACTATAGCGGAAAGTTATCTTCCTTGTATCTACGGCAGGCTCGACAATCGCTTAACTTAGGTGTCATATGTCACATTAAATGAGGATGGTGGCACACTGCAATCTGAAGGAGGTAGGTTCGGAAAAAAACATCCAACTCGTATGAAACTATCTGTGGGGAATAATGCGGGGAATAACCATAGAAAGGGTTTAACAGAATCTGCTAAACCCTCTATTTTAAATGGCGGGAGCGACGAGACTCGAACTCGCGACCTCCGGCGTGACAGGCCGGCGTTCTAACCAAACTGAACTACGCCCCCGAAATTGATACTGGCTTGTTGGCTGGTAGGCGGAACAGGGCTTGAACCTGTGACCCCCGGCTTGTAAGGCCGGTGCTCTCCCAACTGAGCTATCCGCCCGAATTCGCAAAAAACCCTTTTTTGCGCGGCGGCAAAATAAGAAAAGCTTAGCTACCAATTCACCCTGGCAAAGTCAAGCCAAAAAATCAAGGCGCCAACACTTTTTAATTAATGGATATTTGAGGTTGGTCCGATCCGTCTTTTTCCACCCCAATGGGCATATCGTCGTTGGCAAACAGACGCTCGCCCTGGCCGAGAACCAGTGCATGCCCAAGCACTTCGTCCATATGCTCGACCGGCAGGATTTCCATCTGCCGAGTAACCACCTTGGGAATATCCTTGAGGTCTTTTTCGTTCTCTTTGGGAATGAGCACTTTACGGATGCCGCCCCGGTGCGCCGCCAGCAGCTTTTCCTTCAATCCGCCGATGGGTAGTACCCGGCCCCGCAGAGTGATTTCACCGGTCATGGCCACATCGCGCCGGACCGGTCGCCGGGTCAGGGCCGAGACCAGCGATGTGCACATGGATATGCCGGCCGACGGACCGTCCTTGGGAATCGCGCCCTCGGGGATGTGG
>JASFFF010000534.1:0-3128 GCA_050124445.1 Desulfosarcina sp. | reverse complement strand
GCACACTACCGTGTGGGACGGCTCATCGAGGCCCACTCATTTGAACGTCTGGATTTTGACCGCTGCTGGTTTCCCGACGATCTGCTTGACCACCTCATCGCCGAAGCCGGACAAACGGTTCGCATTAAAGGCGAACGGGTGATCATCGACCATGCCTACTTGGAACGCCGGGTGACGCCACTGGATATTTTCCTGCAAAAAGCGACCGAAGCGCAGGCCGCAACCGCTGTGGTGGATTTTGGCAACGCGATCAAGGACTTG
Organism: Desulfosarcina sp.; assembly: GCA_050124445.1. Classification (GTDB taxonomy): domain Bacteria; phylum Desulfobacterota; class Desulfobacteria; order Desulfobacterales; family Desulfosarcinaceae; genus Desulfosarcina. The sequence goes on along the minus strand of JASFFF010000534.1, from coordinate 2,867 downwards.
GCGTTTGCCAACATCTTTGCAGGGGACATGCTGCTGAAAAATTTCGGCGTCACCCGTCACGGCCGGGTGGTGTTTTATGATTATGATGAGATCGTTCCCTTGCTAGACTGCCGCTTTAGAAAGATCCCCCAGCCCAGAACCTACATGGAAGAAATGGCGGACGAGCCCTGGTATACGGTTGAGGAAAATGATGTTTTCCCAGAAGAGTTTTCCCGGTTTCTGGGTCTTTCGCCGGTGCACCGCGATCTGTTCCTATCCCAACACGCCGACCTAATGACACCTGACTTCTGGATGGCGGTGCAGGAGGAGATTCGCTCCGGACACATCCGGCATATCCGTTCCTATCACCCCCGCTACCGTTTGGGAAAATCTTAATTTCAGGATTGCGCCCATTCTGTTACCTGTCGGTATTGATCGCGATTCGTTGCCAGTAGCGCATATTTGTCCAAAGGCCCCCGGGCTTGAACCGAACCATGCATATGCGTTCATAGGCCGAATTTAACGGCACGACCGGTTTGGATTTCGGCATACAGGGTTTACATTGTTGCACGCAGCATTATCTTTATTGCGATCTCACTGCATTTCACGCTGATGCTAGGCGACGGACAGCTGCCATTCGCATGGCGTCTAATCAGGTGAAACGATTTCAAACGGACCGGCTGCCCGACTTCTCATCGTCAGCCGAAACCACTTCATAAACGGATACAAGCAAAACCGATCTGCCTACTGGGTTGTCGGAGTATATCCCCATATAAATCATTCACCGGCACCTGCATATTGAACCCAAAAGGAGGAATCAGATGAGCAATACCCCAACTGTTGACGGTCTGGTCATCAATGCACCGGTCAACGATGCCCAAGCAGAGATACTAACCCGGGAGGCATTGGCCTTTGTCCAATCGCTTGCGCGCCAGTTCGAAAATCGCCGCCGAGAACTCATGGCCCGCCGGGAAGCGGTTCAAGCCAGCATCGATGCCGGGCAACTGCCTGATTTTCTGCCTGAAACCAAGCCTATCCGCAACGGTGACTGGAAAGTGGCTCCCGTCCCCGCCGATCTTGCCGACCGCCGGGTCGAGATCACCGGGCCGGTGGACCGCAAAATGGTGATCAATGCACTCAATTCCGGTGCGAAGACTTACATGGCCGATTTTGAGGACAGCCACAGCCCCACCTGGGCCAGCACCATCGACGGCCAGATCAACCTGCGCGATGCCGTCAATCGCAGCATCGAATTTATCAACCCAGCCGGCAAAACCTACCGGCTGAACGATCAGACCGCCACCCTTATCGTTCGGCCCCGCGGTTGGCACTTAGTGGAAAAGCACGTCTTGGTGGATGGAGAGCCGCTGTCGGGCAGCCTGTTCGACTTCGGGCTCTTCTTCTTTCACAATGCCCAGAACCTTTTGGCCAATGGCAGCGGCCCCTACTTTTATCTTCCCAAAATGGAGAGTCATCTGGAAGCACGATTGTGGAACGATGTCTTCATTGCTGCCCAGGAGGCACTGGGCATCCCAACAGGAACCATCAAGGCCACCGTTCTGATTGAAACCATCCTGGCCGCCTTCGAAATGGATGAAATTCTCTATGAGCTCAAGAACCACATGGCGGGGCTCAACTGCGGCCGTTGGGATTATATTTTCAGTTTCATCAAACGCTTTAAAAATGTCCCGGGCTACCTCTTTCCGGATCGGGCGCAGATCACCATGATCCGCCACTGTATGCGCTCCTACTCCCTTTTGGCTATTAAAACCTGCCACCGCCGCGGTGCTCATGCCATCGGCGGCATGGCTGCACAAATTCCGATTAAGGAAGATGCGGAGATGAACCGCGAGGCCCTGGAAAAAGTTCGGGCCGACAAAACCCGTGAGGCCACCGATGGTCACGACGGCACATGGGTGGCCCATCCCGGTCTTGTGCCCATCGCCATGGAAGAATTCGACAAGGCCATGCCCACCCCCAATCAGATCCACCGCTTGAGAGATGACGTGCAAGTCACGGCTGCCGATCTCCTAAAACTGCCGGCCGGCAGCATCACCGAAGCCGGCATGCGCACCAATATCAGCGTGGGCATCCAGTACATGGCCAATTGGCTTTCAGGCTTGGGTTGTGTGCCCCTCTACCACCTCATGGAAGACGCAGCCACCGCTGAAATCTCCCGGGCCCAATTATGGCAGTGGGTCAAACATCCTGATGCAGCCCTCGACGACGGCCGGCCGGTCACTCTGGAAATGTTTCGCAGCATGTTGACGGAAGAGATGCAGAAAATTAAATCAGAAGTCGGTGAGACCCGCTTCCAGCAGGTCAGCTATACCCAGGCGGCTGAACTATTCGATACGATTATCACCGCCGATACACTGGCTGAATTCCTGACTCTGGGCGCCTATGAGCACCTGCAGGGATAGTGTGCATGGGGCGGACATAAAAAGAATCAATAGCAGCTGAATTGAAAAACGCAGACAAATCATGGCCATTTAATCAAATCAAGGGAGACACAATGAAAACCATTGAACAAAAAGCCGAAGAGATCTGTGATCGACTGACCTGCCACGAGGTGGTTGACGATGAACGTGAAGAATTGGAGCGTCATTGGGAAACGGATCCCCGCTGGAAAGGTGTGCTGCGGCCATACTCGGCAGAAGATGTACTCAAGCTGCGGGGCAACCTTACCATCGAATACACCTTTGCTAAAATCGGGGCCAAGCGCCTGTGGTACCTGATCAACCATGAAGACTACGTTGCCGCCCTGGGTGCCTTGACCGGAAACCAGGCAGTCCAGCAGGTCGAGGCAGGCCTCAAGGCCATATACCTGAGCGGCTGGCAGGTGGCGGCTGATGCTAACCTGGCCTATGAAATGTACCCCGACCAGA
>JASFFF010000533.1:0-3136 GCA_050124445.1 Desulfosarcina sp. | reverse complement strand
GCCATTGTCCACGATGCTCACATCGTAGCCCTTGATCGTCAGATACTGCTCGACCATGGCCAAAATATCTTTATCGTCGTCTACAAATAGGATCCGGGGCTCAGACATGGCATTCTCCGCACGTTGAACAAGGCTATCTAATTGACGTATTCATATAATAAACCCCCTTGAAAGATCAACCATTGGTTCCAATCCCGGATATTGCAGCACATAGAGACATTGTTCGAATAAAACCCACTCGATAATGGAATCTTGGGTCTGAAGCGATTGATCGTCCCCTGCCGTCACCGGCCATTCGCATCTCCTGTCCGCCGCCTGATTGACTTTAAAGGCGGCCCTTTCTATAGTAGTGGTGTCTTTATGCACAAACCGGCGGCTGAAAGACCGGCTGTAAACAGTGACCGTCAAACAACCATGGGGGTCAATTGACTTTTTCCATTCTTATGGTCTGCACAGGCAACATCTGCCGCAGCCCCATGGCGGAGGGTCTGCTGCACCATCACCTGCCGGCTGACCTGAAACCGCGCATCGATATCCGCTCGGCGGGTACCCACGGGCTTTACGGCAACCGTGCTGAACCGTTTGCCGTTGCAGCGGCCGCAGCCCATGGTGCAGATATTTCCCAGCATCGGGCCAGAACGCTGGACGGCGCCATGATTCGGTCCGCCGATCTGATCCTGGCCATGGAGGACTATCATCTTGACAAAATTAACGATCTCCTCATTTTTCGATGCCGATACGCCCGACTTTTGGGCAGCTTTGCTGACGAAAGCAATCATCCGGAGATCGATGACCCCTATGGCGGTCCTTTCGTGGCCTATGAGCGCTGTGCCGAAACCATCATCGACTGTCTGCCGGGACTCATCTCCTATATCCGTCAAGAGGTAGAATCAAAGGCGTCCTGATTGCAACCATGGGAACCCTGCGCCAAGAGATTATCGAATTGCTTCGGCAAGAGGCCATGACGGCCCGGGATATCTCGCAGGCGGTGGGTGTGTCGGAAAAGGATGTGTATCGCCATCTGGTTCATGTTCAACAATCAGTGGCCGGCCAGGGTCGTGAACTGGTGGTGATTCCCTGCACCTGCCGGGCATGCGGATACATTTTCAAGGCACGTCGCCGCCTGACTCGACCGGGACGATGCCCCCGGTGTCGGGAGAGCCGCATCGACCACCCCGTATTTAGAGTTGAGGGATGAAAGCAATGGATCCGCACCCGATCGAGCAGCTTTTTCTCATTACCGGAACCACCCGTGGTATTGGCAAAGCTTTGGTTGCGGCTGCATTGGAGCTGCCGGGCAGCTTCGTGGTTAGCTTGTCGCGGGCAACACCCTTTTTGTGGCCCAACCACCAAAATATTTGCATTGACCTGAATCACACCGATCGTATCGGCCAGGCGTTTGCCAAGATCCATTTTGATTTCAAGAATCTCACTCAGCTGAAACGCACGGTGTTGATCAACAATGCCGGTGTTCTGGATCCGATTGCGCCCATCGGTGATTGCACCGATGATCTGCTGGCACAGAACATGCGGGTCAATCTGATCGCCCCCTTGATTCTGACCCGCCATTTTTTCCACTACAGCCGTCATTTTCAAGGAAACAAATGGATCGTTAATATCACCTCTGGAGCCAGCCAGGTGCCGTATTACGGGTGGTCGGCCTACGGCGCGGCCAAAGCGGGTCTGGATATGGCTACCCGCAGCATGGCCCTCGAATTTGCACAGCAGGACCCGGCATTTCACATCTGTGCCGTGGCACCGGGAACGGTGGATACCGACATGCAGACACGCATTCGCAAGTGTAGCGCCGACCAGTTCGCACGGGTGGAAAAATTTGTCGAACTGAAATCAAGCGGGTCACTCTGGGCTCCGGCACGGGTGGCAACACGCCTGATTCGAATGCTCATGGAAAACAACTTCGAAAACGGCGGACGGTACGATTTGAGAGAATTGGGTGCTTGATCCGGCGCCGATAGCACGTACAAAGGAGATGGATATGGCCACCGGCGCCTGCGGCATCAATTGCGACGTTTGCCAACTGAATCTGTTGGGGCAGTGCTCCTCATGCGGTCCCGGCCGCAGCGAATTGGCCGCCAGCAAAGCCGCCGCCCAACAGCGCATCCTGGGACATCCCTGCGCCATTTTGGCATGTGCCCGACTCAATCATGTCGATTATTGCACCCGTGACTGCCCGTCATTTCCCTGCGACAACTTCAGCGGCTCCAATTATCCCTATGGCCAAGGTTTCCTGGACATGCAGCAACGCCGGCGCGATTTGGGTCCGCCGGCTGTCGATCCGGCCGGGCGGTCCATCGCCATCGATCCGGCCTGGTGGGATGTGTTGGCCGACCGGGATATGTCCCAGCTGGCCAATTTCACCCTGGCCGACGTCGACATCGAATCGGGGCATCTGCGATTTTGTTTTCTCAACCGAGACATCCTGGTAGACACAAACAGGCGCTGTTTGATGGAAAGACAGGCCCAAAAATGGCAGCCGCTGACCATGCCGCTGTTAGAGTTGGCCGTATTGGACTATCTGTCGCGGGTCGATCATCTCCACCCGGTGGGTCGGGAAATGGTGGGAACGGCGGATCTGGGCGATGCGCACTACTTCACCGGTCGCAGCCGGCTGCGAACAGGGCACCTGCTGTCGCGCTATGGCAACGATCCACAAGGGTTGAGCAATGCCGGCCGCCATTTGGGCGGGCAGCCGGAACAGATGGGGGACGAGGCCATTCGGTTGACCCCGTTTCCGCGGATTCCCGTTTACTATCTGCTTTGGCTCAAAAGCGCCGAATTTAAGCCCCGCATCTCCATCCTCTTCGACCGCTCCATCGAGAGCGTGCTTTCGCCACCTGCCATCTGGTGCCTGGTGACCCTGTGTACCTATTTTTTGATCAGGGGACCTGCTTCGGACAAGGATCTGTCCACAGACAAAGCACTGCCACCACTATCTTAGACCCGCTTAAATGAGATCCGCCATTTTTTCTCATAATTTTCATCCCTCGGGTGAGTCGGAGGCTCTCATCTGCAGCGGTATTGAGGGCTTGCAATGGCACACTGTGGCGGCGCCCTTCAGTTCCCTGCAGGTGAAAGCCTCCACTCGTGCAGAATTCAGGTTACAATATAAAGTCAC
>JASFFF010000532.1:0-3137 GCA_050124445.1 Desulfosarcina sp. | reverse complement strand
TTTTTTCTGCTCGCCGCAATCCCAAAAACCCGGCTGGTTGGCTTGGGGCTGATGATCCATGTAGTGCTGGATACGCTTGACTGCCTGTGGATGATGTGGGGGCAGCCTATTGGCCAATAGCCCGAACATTGCATGACTCCTTTCCAACAATCGGCCATGAAAGCCGCTGTCTATGCGTTATCCGGGATCACGATAGCCGGTGCGGTGAAAAGGCGAGACGGGTTTGGTGAATGCCGTCCACCCGCAGCTGTTGCCGCTTCTGCCTCACCAGATTTTGATGCTGCGCCCCTTCAATGACATGAGTTCTTCGGTGGTCCTTCTGAGCCGATCGGCCAAGACGCCGGCAAACACCCGATAGATAACATATCCAAAGGCCATTCTGTCGGTGCCGGTCAGCTGCTCAATGTAATAAATGTCGGTAGCCAGGCAGACGACCTCGCCATAGGCGACGGCCGATGCGCTGCGGGGTGCGCACTCGATGGCCCCCATTTCTCCGAAGATATCTCCCCGGCGCTGGAGCAACGCCATCGGTTTGTCGTCCATCATCAGGCGCACTTTTCCATAGACCAGAAAATAGAGCCAGGTGTCTGAACTGCCCTGTTTGAAAATCTTTTCTCCCGGGTTGTACTTCCGGATTTTGCTCATGGACATGAGGTGGTGGAGTTCATCTTCCTCAAACGGCTCGAAAATTTCAAACTTTCGGATATCGCTCAAGACGCGCTGGTTTCCCTTTAAAAAATCGGTTTCCTGCATCGATTTACCTCGCTGGCTCACCCGCCCGCTTCGTCTGCCAAGCGGCGGCACCGGTTTAAGGTGGTCAATGCCTCCAACTTTAGTACAAGGGTCGCTGAGTGCAAGGTATTTTTGACGCGACAGGCTGACAGGTGGGTCAAGGACCATCCGCAGAACGGGTATTCCTTGGTTTCAGGCGCTATGCGGGTCGGTGCTCTCGGCCTGGAGTTCGCGCTTGACAAACCAGGCTTTTATAACGGCATTGGCCAAGGTTGCCAGCGGGATGGCGAAAAAGAGCCCCCAAAGCCCCCACAACCCGCCAAAAAGAAGTACCGCCACCACAATGGCCACCGGGTGAAGGTCGACCACACCGGAAAGCAGCAGCGGCGCCAGCAAATTGCCATCCAGAATTTGAATGACCAGGTAGGCCACCATGGCCGTGGCAAATTCCTGGCTCCACCCCCACTGAATGAAAGCCACCAGGGCCATGACAAATCCCATCACCGTTACACCGATGTAGGGGATAATCACCGACAGACCCACGAAAAGGGAGATCAACAGGGCAAACTGCAGTCCCAATGCCTTGAACACGACATAGCTGACCCCCCAGATGATCAGCAGTTCCCAGCCTTTGCCCCGAATGTAATTGGTCACCTGGACGTTGGCCTCCTGCCAGACCGATTCGGTCAGATCCATGTTGTCGGGCAGAAAACGCCGGCCCCACGCCAGGATCTTCGCCTTGTCCTTAAGCATGAAAAAGACCATTAAGGGTACCAGCACCAGATATACCACCAGATGCATCAATCCCACCACCGAGGCCACCGACAGGCTCAACACCCGCCTGCCCAGCACGTTGATGCTGGTGTTAAGGTAATTGATCACCTGTTGAACCTGGCTCTCCGAGATCAGTTCCGGGTAGCTGGTGGGCAGCTGAAGCAGCCGGTATTGAACGGTAGACAGCATTCCGGGTAGCTGTTGGACCAGCTGGCTGATCTGCTTGACCGTCAACGGCAGCAGCCACAGGATCATCACCAGCATGCTGACCAGAAACACAACAAAAACGATCGTCACGGCGGCCAGCCGGGGAAGTTTGGAACGGTGGAGCAGGCTCACCAAACCATCCAGCAGATAGGCGATGACAATGCTGACCAGCACAGGCGCCAATAAGCTGCCCAGAAAATAGACCAAGCCGGCACCCACCAGCAACATGAGTCCGAGAATCACCCGCTGGGGATCGGAAAAATGCCGTTCTTTCCACTCTCTAAACAGATCAAGCATGGTTTGGTTACCCTAACACACAGGTTGATGATTTTTACAATATCAAAGCAAAACACGCTTTAAAAGCCAATTAGAATCGGTAGCCATACATCAATCCAAAAGAATCCATGCCCTCGTTGGGTGAGGACAGATAAGCATTCGAGACGTGATCAAAAACGAGCAGGATTCGGTGATGGCGACTGGCCGCGAGGCCAACTTCGATGGGTATCCTGAATAGCACACGCGTACCCAATGATTTTTGATCTGGCATGTCGGTATCACGCTCACCATCGTGCAAAGCCACGCCGAGACCAGTAGAAAAAAAGAATCTCGGCAGCGGCTCCCACTGCAGTAAAAAGCCAGCGTATATTTTGCTGGTATTTCCCTGAAAGTTTAGGCTGGCTCCCAAATTGGGGTACGCGGTGGCCGACAACAGTCGAAACAAGGGGCGGTTTAAAACCAGCTCTAGGTTCAAGTTCGTCCCGTTTTCCTTTGAATGACCACCCCACAATCCGTCGACATCGTGGGCCGACAATCCGGCCCGCACCTCCATAATCATGCACGTGTGCGACGGCTGGTCAAAAGCATGGCTGGCAACACTAATGGTTAAACAGGCGATCACCAACGGTGCGTTGCGCGGAAAACGAAACCATCTGCAAATCGGGTTGTTGGTGAAAACGAAAAATCTCACTCGGCAGCGCCCATGGGCAGCTCACACGTGTCCGCCTGCAGCGATTTCTTGGCCTCTACGAAATGGGCGGCCGCCAGAGCGGCCGTGCAGCCATCTGCAGCGGCAAGGACAATCTGGCGAGCAAACTTTTCCCGCAAATCACCAATCACGTATAAGCCTGGCGAAATGGTTTCACATTTTTCATCCGTAATCACCATGCCATCGGCATTCATGCGGGTGCCGGCGGGGACCAGCGTGTTGTTGGGAATGAAACCGATAAAAACAAAGACCCCATCCACCAGCAGATCTCGGGTCTCAGAAGTGAGGGTATCTTTTAAATCGACGGACTCAACCCCATCGGCGCCAGCCTTGATCTGCGTAACCACGGTATTCCACAGAACCTCTATGTTACAGTCATCAAAGACCCGCTGCTGGAGGATCTTGCTGGCCCGCAGTTCATCACGGCGATGGGCCATGT
>JASFFF010000531.1:0-3143 GCA_050124445.1 Desulfosarcina sp. | reverse complement strand
ACGGATTCTAGCCATTCTATCGCATCCGGGTAGCGCTTGAGTCGCATCAGGCTGTTGGCCAGCGCCGTATGCAGATCGACGCTGGTTTTGTGGTGAACGATGCCCCGGCGCAGGATTGCCACCGATTGATCGAATTGTCGTAAATGCTGGTACACGAGGCCCAGCCCCCAAAAGGCCCGATGGTCCGGATGGAAGTCGAGCGCTTTTTTGAACAACATCACCGCCGTGCTCAGGCTGTTCGTAATCTGTGGATGCATGGCATAGTCCCCATGACTGAATGTCAGGGCCAAACGGGACAAGAAATCGGCATGCAGGGGATTCAGGTCCGGATTGTCGATCAGTTCTATCTGGCCGGCAAATTCCGCCAGCCGGGAATAGTAGCCTTCTCTGAGCCTCCGCCCGAATTCGAGCACGTCGGCTTCACTCAGTGCATCATCCGTCTCGAAGTATAGCATATCTTCCACCCGCTTCAGCCATATGTCGTCGCTGGCACCGGTGCGCCGCTTGTAATCGTCATAGAGAGCCGTTCCAGGAAACAGATCCAGAATATAGAAAACAGCTGCCAGGGGGCGTATCCGGCTTATCAGGGCCAGGCTGGCATTGATGGTTTGATCGCTTTCACCCGGAGCGCCGTAGATAAAGTATGCCCTGGCCAATATGCCGCAGCGCACGGTCAGATCGAAGGCGCGACAGATGGCTGCCTCGCTGATGTTTTTGCGAAACAAGTGGCGGATCTTCCGACTGCCGCTCTCCACGCCGTAGCTAATCTGGGTGCATCCGGCCCGGCGCATCCAGACCAGCATCTCTTCATCCACACAATCCACCCGCGAGATGGCCACCCAGGAGATATCGAGGCGGTTGTCGATAATCCGTCGACAGATGTCGATCACCAGTTCTCTATTGAGGGTGAAGGTGTCATCTGAAATGAAAAAGAGGCGCACACCGTTCCGGCTCAGGCGCATGATCTGAGCGACGAAGTAGTCGGCACTGTGAAAACGAACCCGGCGCTTCCAGAAGCGCGGGGAACCGCAAAAGGTACAGCCGGCCGGACATCCCCGGGTGAGGGCAATGTGTTGGAAGGTGAAATAGTCGGCAGGCATGGGCAGGCTGTCCAAGTTGGCCTTAGGAAGTCGATCTCTGGTTTTATGGGGCTCGCCGTTGCGGCGAAAGGCCAGGCCATCGATCTGTTCAGGCAAGTCTGCGGCGCCTTTTTCCAGAAATCGTACCAGTTCTAAAAAGCTGTGCTCACCTTCTCCGCGAACCACAAAGTCGATCTCAGGGAAATGGGTGAGGAAATGCTCCCAGAGAAACGTGGCCCCAACACCGCCAAAGACGACGGCGGCCTGCTGGTTGACCTTCTTGACCATACGGGCGATGTCGATGCCACCCCAGCGATTGGCATGCAGGATAGAGAAGCCGACCACATCCGGCCGTTTATCGCCCAGTACCTGATAAATGCGGTGGGGTGTGCGGGCCAAGTTGTAGGCGTTGAGGATGTTCACCGTGTAGCCGCTGGCCTGCAGCATGGCACCCACGTAGAAGAGCCCCATGGGAATGGCGCTGATATCTTCCTCGTTGATGCGGGTGTCGATAAAATAGGGATAGACCAATAGAATTTTCATGGTGCCGATCGAAAGGGCCAAGGGTCGCAGATGATGAACGGTCTGTCACTGATTATCCGCCGGCATCAAGGTGCGCAGGATGTCTTCCTTACCGACCACGCCCACCAAGCGTCCGTCTTCCACGACAGGCAGGGTATGAAAGTTGTGATCGACCATCAGGGCGGCCACCGTTTCGATGCTCGAATCCGGTGTTAGCGTGACTGGATCGGGGGTCATGGCGTCCGCAACGGCTGTGGCGGCAATTTTGCGCACCTCCTTTTCCAAATTTTTCATCGAGCTGAGACTGATATACCCGTCCAGAAATGAAAATAGCGAGGGTACGGGCAGCTGTTTCTGCTGGGCAATGATGTCGCTTTGGCACAGAATGCCGATCAGCCTTCCAGTTTCATCCACTACCGGTACCCCATTGATGCGGCGCTCCAGTAGGATTTTGGCGGCTTGAATGATTTCCATACTGCCGGTGACAGTAATCGGATTTTCAGTCATGATCTCATTTACCAGCATGGTGGCACCTCCAAAGGGTTCCATGAACGGTGGTGGATCGGATTTTACAGTTGAAAAATCAGCCGGTAGCGTTAACAATGGATGCGCGCTTGACGTGTTTTCAGTGTAAGGGAAGGCGACGCCGCCTGTCAAACAAATCGATGCCGGTTGCCGACCGGACCAAGGTGGTGCCTTCGAGGAAGATCCGGCCTCTCATATCCGCCAATCACACCCCAACATGTGCCTCGTGGATATTCGGGCACGCCTCGGATTCGCAACAGCGATTTTTACAAAGTGAAAGGCGCTTTGGTGTCGTCGGTATACCGACCCAAACCACGTCAGATACGGAGAGGATGACCATGAAGACGATCGGCATGCTCGGTGGCATGAGCTGGGAATCCAGCCTAGTCTACTACCAGACGATCAATACAGCCGTTCGCGATCGTCTGGGCGGTCTGCATTCGGCAGCATGCATCCTGTACTCGGTGGATTTTGCCGAGATCGAAGCCCTGCAGCACGCCGGGAAATGGGATGCGGCACAACAAATTTTGGTTGGGGCGGCTCAGGCCCTGGTTCGGGCTGGGGCGGACCTGTTGATTATCTGTACCAACACCATGCACAAATTGGCCGATGGCGTGGCGTCGAACATATCCATCCCGTTGCTGCATATCGCCGATCCGACGGCCAATGCCATTCATGCTGCCGGACTGGATACCATCGCCCTGCTGGGTACCCGATTTACCATGGAAGAAGCGTTTTATCGCCGGCGGCTGGAAGCGGTGCATGGATTGCGGGTGCTGATTCCCGATGCAGACCAGCGGCAGATGATTCACGACATCATTTATTCAGAGCTTTGTTTGGGGCATATCCGCCAGGCCTCACGCCGCGCCTACGATCAGGTAATCGACGGCCTGGTCGCGCGAGGCGCCCAGGGGGTGATTCTCGGATGTACCGAAATCGGTTTGCTGGTTGATGCCGACGGCTGCCGGGTGCCGGTTTTTGATACGGCGCACATTCATGCCCAAGCTGCCGTCGATG
>JASFFF010000530.1:0-3165 GCA_050124445.1 Desulfosarcina sp. | reverse complement strand
AGTTCGGTCAACCAGGCGGCCATGCAACGATTGACCGATGCAGGCAAAATTGCAGCCGGCAGCCATCGCCTATATCTGCACAACCGCCTGGTCATTCTGGTTCCCTCGGGCAATCCGGCCGGTGTCGCCACGGTCACTGATCTCGGCAAAGACCAGGTGCGCGTCTCTCAACCGGACCCGGCCAACGAAGACATCGCCTTCCATATTATGGACATGTACCGAGATGCAGGCGGCGAAGACCTGGTACATCGCATCATGGAGGAAAAGCGCGCCGACGGCACGGCGATTATGACCGTTGTTCACCATCGCGAAACGCCGCTTCGACTGAACAAAAAAACCGTTGACGCGGGTCCGGTCTGGGCCACTGAAGCGGTTTATGCCCGCGATCAAATGCTTCCGGTAGAGGTGATCGATCCGGGTCCTGACCTGGATCAGCGTGGCAAGATCAACTACTATATCTGTCAGTTGGCCAATGCGCCAAACCCCGACAATGCAAATGCATTTTTACATTTTATGGGGACTGATCGCGCCCGTGCCATCTACGAAAAACACGGGTTCGTCGCCCATACTGGATGAAGCGGATTGTTTTTTCTTAACGTCATCATTCGACATGGAGGTGTGTCATGAATGATTTCAATCCGGAACAGGCCTTGTGTGAAACCCGCAGGGAGTTTGGTGAACACGGGGGCGTAACGCCTTCGATTTCCAGGTCGGCGACCTTCACGGTCATGGACCCGGAAACCATGCCCGAAATCTTCGGCGGTTTCAGGGGGCCGGAGGGGGGTTGTTTTCTTTACAGCCGTCACTTCAACCCCACGGTGGACATTCTGGCCCGATACCTGGCGGCCATGGACGGCTGTGAACATGCCGTGTGCACGGCCAGCGGCATGTCCGCCATCGCCTGCAGCCTGCTTCAGTTGTGTCGAAACGGCGATCATATCGTTTCCAGCGACACCATCTACGGCGGCACGCATGCCCTTCTGGAAGAATTGCTGCCCCAATTCGGAATCCGGACAAGCTTTGTCGACCCCACGGACACAACCGCCTTTGAGCAGGCGATCACATCAGACACCCGAGTACTTTACACCGAAACCATGGGCAACCCCACCTTAAAAATAGCCGATATCCAAGCCCTGTCGCAATTGGCCAAGGCCCGCAACCTGGCTCTGGTTGTCGACAACACCTTCACTCCCGCGATGATATCCCCGGCCCGGCTGGGGGCGGATGTGGTCGTCTACTCCCTGACCAAGTACATTAACGGTGCCAGCGACCTGGTTGCCGGTGCCATCTGCACCACCAAAACGATGGTTCAGGACCTCATGGACTTACACACAGGGCGGGTGATGCTGATGGGACCGACCATGGATCCGCGCATGGCCTACGACATCATCCAGCGTCTGCCCCATCTGACCATACGCATGCGTGAACACTCGCGCCGCGCCATGGCCGTCTGCAGCCGACTGGCAGACATGGGCGTGGCGGTCACCTACCCGGGCCTGGCGTCCTTTGAGCAACATGATCTGGCCGGTCGAATGATCAACGCGGGCTATGGTTACGGCGGCATGTTTACCATCGATTGCCGCACCCGCGATCGCGCCGACAAACTCCTGGATGAACTTCAGAACAAGGAGGATTTCGGCTACATCGCGGTTTCTTTGGGATACTTTGACACGCTGATGTCCTGCTCCGGCGCGACCACATCGTCGGAGATCAGTCAAGAAGATCAGCAGAAAATAGGGCTTTCACCGGGATTGGTCCGCTTATCCATGGGCTATACGGGCAGCCTGGAAAAACGCATCGAACAGATATCGCGAGCGGTCACGGCCGTGGGCTTGGTCAGCGATTGACCCGAACATTCCAACAATCCACCATGCAGGCAAACCGCCAACAGGATCGGGGTGGTCATGTGAATGCAGAAAAAAGCGGTCCGGGGGACCAATGGCGCGAGGCCGCACTGGCGTTAATCCGCAGCCAATCGATCGTGACCCTGGCCACCAGCGATAGAACGGGGCCGTGGGCCGCACCGGTATACTACGTCTTCCTCGACGGGAGCTTCTATTTTTTTTCTTCTCCTTCCAGCCGCCACATTGCACAAGCACTGGAAACGGGCCAATCCGCGGCAGCACTCTTCGATGCGTCGGATTCGTGGCAAGCCATCCGCGGCATCCAGATGGCAGGCCACCTAAAAAGGGTTCGACAACCGGCCATGGTTTTGAAAGCAACTGCCGCCTATCTGAAGCGCTATCCCTTCGTCCGGGATTTCTTTCCAGGCAATCCATCTCCGGATGCAGATACTTTTTTCGCCTGCTTCAAGGCACGGCTTTTTTCATTTACGCCGATAGAGGCTTATTACACCGACAACCGATTTGGATTCGGCAACCGTCAGCCGATCGATTGGTAAACGAATGCCGCCCCCCACTTACGTGGAAGGCGGCAAGCATCGTGATCTAAAGGGGATTTGATTTCCCGGTTGTTGGACATCGTTGCCGGTGTGGCCGGGCCATCCGCAAAAGTAGCTATTTTTTGACCTGTGCATTGTATGCGTTCACTTTTTCATTGAACGCAGCCAGCCGCTCTTCATATTGGGCAATTTTTAAATTCAAGGCCTCTACCTTGTTGTTGTATGTGGCCTTTTCCTTAACGGTTGCTTCTTTTTCGGGTGCCTCGGCCCGAAGCTTGGATCGCTCAATTTTTAGTGCCTCGAAGGTTTTCTTCAACTCGGCCTGCATGCGGTCCAGTTCTTGTTTCTGGCGTGCATTGCGCTCCTGCCAGGAACCACCCGAGGACTGGCTTTCTTGTTTGGGCGAGACATTGGACGGACCCTCTTCTTGCCTGACGGCCGCCTCGGTGGTCACCGGTTCCGGATCGCTCTTGATTGACTGATGCGTTGTCACATCGGGTCGTTGGTCGGCCGGTATGCTGGCGATGTCATCCGTGAAGCGAAGGACGCCATTTTGATCCCTGTATTGGTAGTACTCGCCCGCGGCCGGAACCGCCCACAGGACAATCAACCCTGCCAACAAAAACTTCCTGATCAACATCCACATGGTCTTCACCTAAAATTAATGGGGTTCGCTGGACACGATCTCAATTGCCGATACTTGACCGGCATTGTTGAAATTGACACCCACCTCGGTCCATATGGCGATTCCAGACGCACTCACG
>JASFFF010000529.1:0-3165 GCA_050124445.1 Desulfosarcina sp. | reverse complement strand
TTGCCGTTGGGGGCCCGCACCAGCGACCACTCGTCTCCTGTTTCGATCACCTCCAGCGCCTTGCCGCTTTGCACCAATGAGATGATTTTGCGTTCGGTGCCGGGTCCGGTGCGCATGGTAATCTCGAAGTTTTCGGACACGTAAACGGTTTGCGCCACACTTGCCGCGGGCATTGCTAAAAGGCCAATCAGAACCATCCAGAACCATGCTTTCAGGTTTTTCATAACGAATACACACTCCATGTTAATTATGGTTGGTTAGCGTCACGGATAAAACGCATCCATTTTGAGTTGAAAAACCGCCATCTGTCAATAATTTCTTTTCAAAGCGCAAGCCCTGTGATAATTCAAAAAGTGTAACAGAAACAGGCAGGTGACAGGAATCATGATCGCCTACGATCTACAGTGCAGCCAAGGCCACCAGTTTGAAGGCTGGTTTGAAGACAGTCAGGCATTTGATCAACAGAAAAAGCAGGGGCTGATCGCCTGCCCGGTCTGCGATGATACCTGCGTTTTGAAAATTCCCTCCACCTTCGCCATCAAGGGGACCGCCGACGCGATCCCCCACAAAACCGACGGCAGCAGCATGGACCTGACCGCCATCGGCGAACAGATTGTCGATTATGTGGAAAACAATTTCGACAACGTGGGCGCCGATTTTGCCGAAGAGGCCCTTAAAATGCACTACGGCGTCACCGAACCACGCAACATCCGCGGCGTGAGCACTCCCAAAGAGGAAGCAACCCTTAAATCCCAGGGCGTCCAATTCTTCAAGTTTCCCGTGCCGGCCAAATCCACCGAATCGGAAAACTCTTAGCTGGCTGCTGACAATCACGGCCGGTAGCCACCCCACTTTCAATGCCCCATACGGCCAAGCCGGAAACAAGCAACAAATTCCAAATAATATCCAAAATACGACCTTCAAATCTCAGACAAGATTGAAAAACGGAGACGTGGTATTTGGTTTTCGGGCCATATAATTTTCTTTCTTATTCTGAAAAGAAACCAAGCATACTGGGATTGGATGCTAATTCCCCAATGCTTCGAGATTCGGATTCAGGCGCCGGGCCAGCATGGAGCGGCGTCGTTGGACTCGGTCGTTTTTCAGGGCCACCTCCAGCGCTTTGGTGGTGCCCAGGATTACCACCAGTTGTTTGCCCCGGCTCAAGGCGGTGTAGAGCAGGTTGCGCTGGAGCATGATGTAGTGCTGGGTGAGCAGGGGAATTATCACTGCCGGGTACTCGGATCCCTGGGATTTATGCACCGAAATCGCATAGGCCAGGCTGAGTTCATCCAGTTCCACGAAATCGTAGGGTACCCTGCGGCCGTCATAATCGATTTCGGCCCGCGCCTTGTCCGGATCAATGCTCTCGACGATGCCGATGTCCCCATTGAACACCTCCTTGCGGTAGTTGTTGCGCAGGTGCATCACCTTGTCGCCCACCCTAAAACGACTGCCCATGACTTCCACCGCTTCGTCGGAGGTGTTAAGGGTGCTCTGGAGCACCCGGTTAAGGTTGAGTGTGCCCACCAGACCGCGATGCATGGGGGTGATTACCTGAATGTCGCGAATCGGATCCAATCCGAAATGACGTGGGATTTCCCGCCGGCAGAGTCTCACCAGTGTTTGGACCACCCGTTCGGGATCGGCCTGTTGCATGAAATAGAATTCGGACAGGGCGTCCGGATCGTCGGGCGGCAGGATAACCGGCGACAGGCCCTGGCGGACCCGATGGGCGTTGGTCACAATGGGGCTTTGCTCGTGCTGGCGGAATATCTCGGTCAGTTCGAAGGTCGCGACCACCTCGGAGCGGATGAGATCCGCCAGCACGTTTCCCGGCCCCACCGACGGCAGTTGAAACACATCCCCCACAAGGATCAGTGCAGCGGATACCGGCACGGCACGGATCAGGTGAGCCATCAGCAAGGTGTCCACCATAGAGGCTTCGTCGACGATCACCACATCGGCTGCCAGGGGGTCGTCCTCGCTGCGTTCGAAGTGCCCGTCGGCCAGGTTGTATCCCAGGGCTTTGTGCAGGGTGGCGGCCGGTTGGCCGGTCACCTCCGACAGCCGTCGGGCAGCCCGTCCCGTGGGGGCGGTCAGCATGACGCGATGTTTCATTTCCTTCATGACGGCGGTAACGGCACGGATCAGGGTGGTTTTTCCGGTACCGGGTCCCCCGGTGATTACCGATACCTTATGCACCAGCATCTGGGCCAGAATCATCTCTTGTTGTGCGGACAGCGTGATGGAGCGTTTGTCCAGTACCGTATCGGTAATCGCGCGGCTTTCCGTTGATGTATCATTCATGGGAATGGCCTGCATGGCTATGATGCGGCGGGCGATAATAATCTCGGCCTGGTGGAGCTGTTTGGGGAACACTAGCGGTACCACCTCATCGGCTTCCTGGCCCGCGATGACCAGCTCGCCCTCCTCGACCAGGTGGTCCAGGGCCTGCTTGCCGGTTGGTACTTGGACATCGAAGGTTTCCCGGCATTGGTCGAAGAGCTGATCGCGCTCAATATATGCGTGCCCCTGGTCCACGGCCTGTTCGAAAAGGTGAAACAGGCAGGCCTTGGCCCGATCCAATTCATCTACCGGCGTATCGGCGTGTCGTACGATGGCATCGGCGATGCGAAAGCCGATGTGCGGGATATCTTCTGCGACCCGGTACGGGTCGTTGCATAAGATGTCGATTGCATCCGAGCCGTATTCGCGCAGCAATCGGGCTGCGTAGGCCGTGTCCACACCGTGTTTCTCCAAAAAACGCATCAGCTGCCGGGCCGCATGGTGGGACCGCCAGGCCCCGGCGATCCGTCGGGCGGTTTTGTTGCCGATGCCGCTAACCTCGGTGAGGCGGTCGGGCTCGGACTCGATCACCGTCAAGGTATCGGCCTTGAAATGACCGATGATGCGCTCCACCAGCCTGGGCCCCACACCTTTGATGAAACCTGACTCCAGGTAGTTGCGCATGCCGTCAACCGTGGCCGGCAGCAACTCCCTGAAGGCGGTGAATTTGAGCTGCTGGCCATACCGGGCGTGGGATTCCCAGCGGCCGCTGACTTCAATGGATTCACCGACACTGGGATCGGGCATGGTGCCCTTGATGGTGATGCTGCGACGGTTCTCGTCGGTGCGCAGGCGGGCGATGGTGAAGTGGTTGTC
>JASFFF010000528.1:0-3168 GCA_050124445.1 Desulfosarcina sp. | reverse complement strand
ACCGATTCAGGCAACGGCAATAGCTTGACGGTCGCCTCGGTAATCAGCGCCAGGGTGCCTTCTGACCCTACGAGCAATCGGGTGAGATCATATCCAACCACCCCCTTGGCGGTGCGTACGCCGGTTCTGACAATTTCTCCGGTAGGCAGCACCGCTTCAAGTCCCAGTACGTAATCACGGGTAACGCCGTATTTGACCGCTTTTGGACCGCCTGCACACTCGGCCAGGTTGCCGCCCAGGGTTGAAAAACGAGCGCTGGCCGGGTCCGGCGGGTAGAAAAGGCCGAGCTGTTTGACACGCGCCTGAAAGGCGGCGGTAATTACACCCGGTTGAACACGGGCAACCAGATTGCGCTGATCAATCTCTACGATGCGGTTCATGCGATTAAATACGACAACGATCCCGCCATGAACAGCCAGGGCGCCGCCGGTCATACCGGATCCACCCCCCCGGGGGATCACGGGCGTGCGATACACGGCGGCCAATTGCATAATCCGGGATACCTGCTTGGAGGAAGCCGGAAACACCACGGCATCCGGCACATAAAGGGCGGCGGTGGCGTCGTAGCCGTAACAGATCAGGTCTTCATGGCAGGCAGTGAAATGGTCTGCTCCGACGACGTGTTCCAGTTGTTGCAACAGATCTGGATGGATGGTCATATTGCAAATCGGACCGTCATCAAAGCGGCGGCTGGTGGTATGTTGCGTGCTTTAACTGACTGTGAATGATAACCTGGTCAATCTTTCCCTTTTTCCAACCGATCGGACAGAAATGCAACATGTTTTTGAAAGGGGCCGTTCTCCTTGACCCCTTTTTCGACGGCCTTTAAGGCGTGCAAGGTGGTTGCATGGTATCGATTGAAACTTTTACCGATGGTTTGAAGGGAGTGATCGGTATATTGGCGTGAGAGGTACATGGCCACCTGACGCGGCCGGACGATTGCTTGTCGGCGTGAGCGGGAAGTCAAATCTGTCAGGCTGACATTGTAGTATTTGCACACCAGCCGCTTGATGGAGTCCAAGGTAATCCCCTCGCGCGTCGTTACTATGTTTTTTACGATGCTGCGTGCAAGGGCTAAATCCACCTCAACGCCCAACAAGGACCCCTTGGCGGCGACGCCGATGAGCCCGCTTTTCAATTGCCTCACATCGTCGATCAGTTCTGATGCCAGATACTGGAAAACCGTTTCGGGTATAGTGTAACCGCTGGTTTGGGCAGTTTGTTTGAGTATGCGCAGCCGGGTCTTGTAGCCAGGCTTATCGATTTTGGAAATCAGGCCACAGCAGAGCCGCGACTTGAGCGTATCATCGAGTTTGGGAATGTCCGATGGCAGGTACGAACTGGAATAGATGATTTTCTTATTGGCATTCATCAGCGATTCGAGTGTATTGGACAACTCTAGCTGAGTGCCGTTTTTGCCGCTTAGAAAATGTACGTCTTCCAGCAAAAGGACGTCACAGTTCCGGCGGTACTTTTCCTTGAATTGGTGAATACTGCTGCTCCGATAGGAATCGGTCATCTCATTCATGAAATCTTCAGCCGTGATATAATAGACCCGCTCATTGGGAAACGTCTGAAGAATGTGGTGGCCGACGGCCTGGGAAAGGTGGCTTTTCCCCAGGCCGGTTTTGGAGAGCAGGTATAAGGCGTTTTGGTTCCCCTGGTTGCGTGCCGCCAAGGATAGAGCGGCCGAGTAGGCGAAGTCACTGTTTTTGCCCACAACGAACTGGTCGAAGGTGAAATCTTTTCTCAGCAGTCGGCCGCGATTGGCGGCCACATCCAGATCCGGCAATTTCATCTGCCGATCCCGAGGGTGTTGGGGGCAATGATCGGCTTGTTTGGGGCCGACGACCAGACGCACCGTTAACGCCCTGCCGGCTGCAGAGGCAACCGCATCATCGATCAACTGCCCGTATTGTTCGGATATGCGCTTTTTGGAAAACAGATTGGGGCAGGCCAGCGCGAGTTCGCCGTCTTCAGTTTGACAGCAGGTGATGGGATCAATCCACATGCGGTAGCTGTGACCGGGAATTCGCTTCTTGAGCAGGGATTTCACTGACGTCCAAATTTGGTCCATTTATAAAATAAATTCCCCTCAGAGCTGTCTGAAGAAGTTACCATTCGTTGGGTTGCTGCAACGATGGACTGGTTTTAAATGGTGTTTTTGGTAAATTATCTGAGATTATCAGAAAGGTAGTCGCCAGATCCAACGACTGGCGAAATGTTTACAAAATAGGCGATTACAAGTCAATGTGAAAGACAGCGAGTTAAACAAATTTCTAACACAAATCTCATATTGATTTTTTATTATATAGATTACAACTGGTTGCCATTTTATAAACGAGCAACTCCTTCGAAATACAAGGTTTTTGCCCCTGTCATTTTTCCATAAGCATTTTAAGCAGATCGGGAGTTATCAACAACACCCTGGCTAACCACTAAACTCTATTTTTCGTTATTTTTCTTCTTTTTTCTTCTATTTTCGTTTTTTTGACATTATTTTTAGTCGAGGTGTTTGGGTGGCTGAAATCACCGGCAATTTGGAGAATGGGTAACCTCGTGCACGGGTCGATCAGCGATCGTTTCCGGTGAAAGGCTTGCCGTGAGGGGTGGCTGCAAGCAACTGCAAATGACGACGCCGACCCGGTGAGAACAGATGGAAATGAATTTACAAATCTTGAGCATCTGCGTATGATGGCCAGTCAATGATACGCAATAATCGTGGGTGCATTCAACAATGAAAGACAACCTGCCGGTGGTGGCCGTTACCATGGGAGATCCGGTGGGCATCGGGCCGGAGATCATCGCTAAGGCGTTGGGCGACCCGCAGGTGAGGCGATGTTGCCAGCCGGTTATCTACGGTGATGTAAAACGGCTGCATATGGGCGCCAAATCCAGTTGTGTCCCTATCCGTTTCTCAGGGATTCCGTCTGTTGAGCACATTCATGCAGGGCAGGATGGCGTACCCGTGATCGACCCCGCATCCCTTGATGCCGGTAAACTGACATGGGCAACTCCCACTGCTGCCTGCGGCGCGGCTGTGGTGGCCTATCTGAATGCCGCCACGGATGACGCCATGGCTGGTCGAATTGCAGCCATGGCCACCGCGCCGATCAACAAACGTGTGTTGAAAATGGCCGGAATCCATTTGCATGGGCATACTGAAAT
>JASFFF010000527.1:0-3180 GCA_050124445.1 Desulfosarcina sp. | reverse complement strand
CTGGGTAACCTCGCCGCGGGGCTGATGATCATGATCAACCGCCCATTCGACGAAGATGACTATGTGCTGGTCGCCGGTATCGGCGGCACCGTCAAGCACGTCTCCGTGGTCTCGACGACGGTATCCACACCCGACAACCAGGTGATCGTGATTCCAAATTCCAAGGTATGGGGCGACGTCATCACCAATGTCACCGCGTCGGACACCCGCCGTGTCGATCTCGTCTTCGGCATCGGCTACGGCGACTCGATCGAGGAGGCGCAGAAGGTGCTGGAAGAGGTTGTCGCACACCATCCCCTCGTTCTGAAGGATCCGGCACCGGTGATCCGGGTCAACGAGCTTGCGGATAGTTCGGTCAACTTCATCGTACGCCCCTGGACAAAGAGTGGTGATTACTGGACTGTTTATTGGGATCTCCAGCGCGCAGTGAAGGAGGCGTTCGACAACAACGGTATCTCGATCCCCTTCCCGCAGACGGATATGCACCTCCACGTGGCAGACAGCGCCAAGTCGGCGGATCCCGCGGTCATGTCGGCACTGAGCGGAGACCAGATAGGGCGTCCTTAAGCAACTACCGGTATCGCCAGTGGTCCGAATCTATCGACGATGGCAGCGAGCCGGGATGAAACGACCTGCGTTTGATGACTTGGATGAAGGGTATTCCAAGGCAAAAAGGAAGCCAAGAATTATGGAACAGGTCGTGACTGCTGTACTGAGGCGTTCCTCGACAGTCGTTCGAAACGAAAATCAGTCCTGACTCAAGAAAGGTAAGCAGATATGTCGCATTCAATTCGCAATTCACTGGTGGTGTTGACAGGCGTGCTTGTCCTATTTGGGAGTATGGCGCACGCATTGGCGAAGACTCCTAATCCCTTAAGCGCCAAAGAATCCGACCCGAATCAGCTGGGCTGGATGACTGGTTTCCCACCGCCGCCTGAAAAGCTAATTATGCAACCAGAGTCGGACTACTTCAGCTTTCCTAAGTTGCGTTGGACGGTATGCCACATTCGGGAACTCATGCCGACAAAACGAGTGAGTAGTGGCATTGGCGATCCAATACCGCTCCAGTATGCGATCGATAATGATATTGACGGTGTCCGCTTCACACCGCTTGGGGGTGGCAAACCCATGACATGGGAAAAGTCACTCTCGGCGAACTATACCGATGGCATTCTCATTATTCACAATGGCAAGGTTGTTTACGAAAGGTACTTTGGCTGCCTCGAAGAAACAGGCAAGCACGCTGCGATGTCGATGACCAAGTCGATGACGGGGCTTCTGGCCGAAATACTGGTCGCCGAGGGGAGACTGGACGAAAACGCTAAGGTAGCCTCGATTGTTCCTGAGCTTGCGAACAGTGCTTTCGGGAGCGCAACCGTACGCCAGGTCATGGATATGACCACGGCACTCGATTACAGCGAGGACTATGCTGACCCAGAGGCTGACATCTGGCTCTATTCAACCGCTGCGAATCCGTTGCCCAAACCAAAAGGTTATCAGGGTCCAAACGGCTATTTTGATTATCTCCAAACCGTCAAGCAGGATGGGGTGCATGGTGAAGTTTTTGGCTATAGGACGATCAACACGGACGCTTTAGGGTGGATCATTTCGCGGGTAACCGAAAAAAATATTGCTCAACTCATGTCCGAACGCATTTGGAGCAAGATGGGCGCAGAGCAAGATGGCTACATGACCGTAGACAGCAAAGGCACACCGTTTGCGGGTGGTGGACTCAGTGCCGGTCTGCGAGATTTGGGTCGAATTGGTCTGCTGATGTTAAACGGTGGAGAGATAAACGGTCAGCGATTGTTTCCTAAAGCGGTGGTCGAGAACATACGTGCTGGCGGTAAAAAAAGCGCCTTTGCCAGGGCTGGCTATAAGTCCATCGAGGGCGGCAGCTACCGCAGTATGTGGTGGCTCTTTCATAACAAGCACGGTGGCTTTGCCGCACGTGGCGTGCACGGACAGACGATTTACGTCGATCCGACAGCTGAAATGGTAATCGTACGGTTCGCATCGTTTCCCACAGCGAAAAACGCCAAGATTGATCCAACTTCCCTACCGGCCTATCAGGCTGTGGCCGAGTATCTTATGCGGCAGTAACGAGTAAGCGATTGAGCAAACAAGAATCTTAAACAAATGCGGGCCAGCTTCGCTGCTGAGTTCTGTTGGTGTAGGGTTTGTTGCCTTCGGTGAAAAAGTTGGTGTCATAGGCAAAGTGCCAAGATAAGCCTACGATATCCAGTTGCTAAATGCAAATTCTACGTCTTGTCTGATACTTAGGGGAGATGGCGAGAAAGCCGTACGTTCTGGATGAGCTGATAGTTTCGGTTCTTATAATCTATTCTTCAGTTAAGATATAGAAATGAAAACATCTCATACCATGCGTCTTCACTTCGGTGAACAAACTGGCATTAAGTACGGAAGACCAGATCTTAGATGCGTTCCAACAAAACAGCTTCATAAGGCGTTTCTTTCAACTGCTCAACAATAAGGTCTGAAATCTGGCCAATAGATTTGTATTCCGCTTCCAGACTGCGGATATGTGCCAAAAAAAAGTGCGGTTGAATGGAGGTTCACAAAACTACTGCGTTATGCAGACGCCTTTATCACACAACATAAAGCCCATCTGTTTTGTACCTAAGAGCGATGATAGCGCACGGATTTAGTAGATTGACGACTTTTTCGGAATCAATTGATTTTTAATACTTGAAATTTACATCCCACCAGTAGCCGGGGCAAGGCCGATACGATCACCTTCTGAAAGTACAGAGTCAAGACCAACTTTTTTGCTGTTAACAAAAGCAATTTTGACTTCCTCTTTTTGGAGTCCGGCAGCCTCTATAAGGTCTTCAACCGTTTGTCCATCATTTAGCTGGTAATCTGTTCCATCATCGAAATTACATTTGCCATCTTCTGAAAGTGTGGCGAAGCATTTCATAGTAACTTTCATTTTAAACTCCTATTCGTTTAATGTTAATATTTTAACAAAATAATGCTTGGAACAAGACATGCAAGGTAAACTGGGGTAACATGGCAGGTAAATAAAATTATTGGCTTAAAGGAGTACCTGGAGACAATATGGCTGTAGTCATTATTGTTATAGCGATAGTTGCTGTTCTGTACGGACCCACCTGGTGGGCTCGATATGTCTTGGACCGTTACAATCGCTACGATTAT
>JASFFF010000526.1:0-3193 GCA_050124445.1 Desulfosarcina sp. | reverse complement strand
AGGCTGGCCGATCGCTTGACGCCATCTACGTCAATGGTGGCCATGTCATTGTCGATTTGGGTTATTTTAGATGGGATTGCAAGACACATGATTGTCGGTTCCTTTATCGTGGCAGGTAATGCCCAGTCGGTCGAGTTCGCTCAGCACCATCTGGATGACGGCTTCCATGCGGCCTTTCGTTGTAGCGGTCAATTCCGTGCACAGGGTGTTAATGTCTTCCGGCTCCACACCGACGATAACCGCCTCGGGCACCTTTTCCATGGCCTGGCAAAGGGTCAGGGCTTCGAGAAAATCGACCTGATGCAGTGAATTTTTGGCACGTATTCTTTCAGGAATGGCATCGCCTTCAAGCTTGTAGAGATCGCCGGGTACGCCTTTGTTGCGAATCACGTCCACGACGATAAGATGATCCGCTTCGGACATGACCCCCAGCAGGCTCACCCCAAGCACGCCACCGTCGATGATGGAAACATTGTCGGGAAATGCATACCGGCGCGCCAGCTCCTCCACCACCCGGATGCCGAAGCCTTCATCGGAAAACAGCAGGTTGCCAACACCCAGGATCATAATACGTTGCTCGGCCATAGCCTCCATTCTTTCAGCGGTCTAAACAGACCGTTTTGAACAGCCGCTTGGGAATCCAGCGAATAGATCTGGTAGCACGGATCGACCGGCGGTTCAAGCCGTGATCGGCCGGCCGGCATGGATCCATGCGCATGGTCCCAAGGAATCGGTGCGGAAAGTGATTGACTGCACCACCTGCTGGAACGCCAAAGGGAATTCGGCCCTGCAAGAACGACTGCCCGATGAAAGCCCTGGGATTGATCCCACGAGAGCGATGGTGGGAAGGGAAACCCGCTTCCCGGGCACCATAACCTGGGAAGCGGGTGCAAAATGGGTTAGATCACCTTGAATTGGTAAACCTGGTTCGATTCCGGATCGATCACGTGAACACCGCAGGCCACGCAGGGGTCGAAGGAGTGGACCGTGCGCAGCACTTCCAGCGGCTGCTTGGCGTCGGCCACCGGTGTGCCGATGAGCGCTTCTTCCACGGGTCCCAATTTGCCTTTGTTGTCCCGCGGGCCGAAGTTCCAGGTGGACGGCACCACATACTGGTATTTGCCGATCTTCCCGTCTTCGATTTTGATCCAGTGGCCCAAAGAGCCGCGCGGCACATCGTTGAGGCCCAACCCCATTGCCTCGTCGGGCATTTCCCAGGATTGGTATGTCTGGGTGTCGCCGCTTTTGATGTTATCCAGCAACTCCATGGTCCAGCCGGGCATGGCCTGGCCGATGGCGATGGTTTCCAAACCACGGGCAGCGGTCCGGCCGAGGGTGGAAAACAACGCATTGGCAGGAATGCCCAGCTTCTGCAGCGTGCTATCCACCAGCGGCTTGACAGCCTTGTGGCCCTTGCCGTAAGCAACCAGCACACGTGCCAACGGTCCCACTTCGCAGGGTTCGCCTTCGTAGCGGGGCGCCTTGAACCAGGAGTATTTGCCGCCGTCGGGCCGATACTTGGGGTCCTCCTGCAGCGGTTTGGTCTCACCCTTGTAGGGATGGAGGTCGGCGCCGTCCTCATACCAGGCGCGGGTCACATTCTCGGCAACCTGCTCCTGAACCGCCATGGGGATGTTGGCCAGGTTGCGCTTTTTGATTACGCCACGCGGCATCAGCAGGCTGTCGGGCTCGTTGTCGCCCTCAGGGAACTCGCCCCAGGCCAGAAAGTTGCTTGTGCCGCCGATAGCACCCCACTCCTTATAGAAAGAGGCCACGGCCACCAGATCGGGAATATAGACGTTTTCGATAAAATCCTGAGTCTCCTTCTGCAAATAGAGGAACTCGGCGATACGGTCGGGTTTCAGGTCGGCCACGCTGGTAATGCCGCCCACCACCAAGAATTGCGGGTGGGGGTTCTTGCCACCGAAGACGGCATGCATACGGGCGGTGCGCGCCTGCAGGCGCAACGCTTCAATGTAATGGGCAGCTGCCATCAAATTGGCCTCCGGCGGCAGCTGGTAGGCCGGGTGGCCCCAGTACGCGTTGGCGAAAGGACCCAGCTGGCCGCTGTCCACGAATGTCTGAATGCGCTGCTGGACCTGTTTGTAGTAGGCTGAGCCACCCACTTTGGCGTTGCTGACGTTATCCGCCAGGGCGGCGGTTTTCTTGGGATCGGCCTTCAGGGCACTGACAATGTCCACCCAATCCAGCGCGTGCAGGTGATAGAAGTGCACCAGGTGGTCATGCTGAAATTGTGCCGCATGCATCATGTTGCGGATGATTCTGGCGTTTTTGGGAATTTGGGCGCCAACGGCCGCTTCGACTGCCCTCACCGAGGACAGGGCATGGGTGTACGTTCAGACGCCGCAGGAGCGGGCCACGAAATGGTGCGCATCTCGCGGATCGCGCCCCTCGAGAATCAATTCGATCCCACGAAACATCTGGCCCGAACTCCACGCATTGACAACCTTACCCCCGGCCACTTCAACCTCAATACGAAGGTGGCCCTCTATTCTTGTAATTGGATCAACTACAACTCGCTTACCCATATTGGTAACCTCCTTTATGCGTCAAAGAGCGAAATGACATTTGCATGGCTGAAATTAGAGTTCTTCGTAAAATGGGGTAAATTCGTCCCAGAAGTTGGGCTCACTGCATCCGATGCAGGGATGGCCGGCTTCCACGGGCCAGCTGGTGCCATCGTTGAACTTGGCCGTGGGACAATTGTTGTAGGTCTCCGGGCCTCGGCAGCCCAATTGGTAGAGGCAGTAGCCCATGGCCGCCTCTTCGCTGCCGAACTCTTCCACAAACTCCTCGTTTTCAAAGTGAGAACGCCGGGGGCACTTGTCGTGAACGGTATTGGCGAAAGCAAACAGCGGCCGACCCATGCTGTCCAGCTCGGGCAATTTGCCCAGCAGCAGGTAGTTGACCACCGTACCGACGATGTTCACCGGGTTGGGTGGACATCCGGGAATTTGAACGGGTTTGATGCCGATGGCTTCACCCACGCCTTTGTAGCCGCCCGGGTTGGGTGCCGCCGCCTGGGGACCGCCCCAGGTTGCACAGCTGCCATGGGCGATTACAGCAGCTGCCTTGGGGCAGACGTCTTTGGCGATTTCCAGAAAAGAACGGCCGCCGATTTTGCCGTAGCCCCCGTTGTATTTTGTGGCCACGGAGCCTTCGACCACGCAGA
>JASFFF010000525.1:0-3201 GCA_050124445.1 Desulfosarcina sp. | reverse complement strand
GCATGCCACACTGAGGGCAGTGTGCGTTGCAGCGGTCAGTCACCTGAATGACAACCTGGCCTGGAATGCGGTTGTTAACAATTGATCTTAATAAAGCAGTCAAGATGGTCGCCTACGTGTATGGGTTAACTGGGTGCTATGTGAACAAGTGGCCATCTGAATACAAGATTCAACGCCTGGAGCAGATATTGTGTCTTTGTTGCTTTTTGTTGAGATGGCGGCCAGTGCCTGAGAAGTCATGTGAGGCATGGAGGAACAGATCGCATTGTGGGTGATATGAGCATCCTAATCTTACCGTTATTTCTGCTTAACTGCTGGAAACAGCCTCGCTTGCCTTTTAGCATACCTTTTGTGGCCTTTCTGTTAGAAGACTGTTTGTTTTTGATTACGACCGGATTTTTAATGGTATCCACAACGTTCGCTGGAAACCCAAAATTCTCAATAGCCAATTTAGTAGCCAAATCTACTCTTATTGCCAATTTTAACAGTTTTCTAACCGATTGATAACGCATCTCTAATTCATGCTATTTAGTCTGCCACAGCGAAAATGATAAATTAATGATCTCTATACCTATAATAGACATCCAGAACATATGGAACGACTTAATGAATCAGGATATATTCAGCAACGTAATACTATTCGCCTCCATTCTAAGCTTGGCAACGAGCATATACTTGAGCTTCTTTTAACATCAAAACAGCGGATGTAGGGAAGTAAGGAAGGTGATATGTTTAAACTGGCTGATCCATTAGGCAGTTCGTCAACTATAAACACCACATCCCTCACAGAAACAATCCCTCAAGCCGGCAATTTGTTCAAAATGATTCATGTGCTTGGTATCGACACGTCAAGCACAGATGGATTGGCGCGCACGCTGCCGTTCACGCCTTTTGACACGACGGCGGGAGCGGAAAACGAATATCAGACGGCTGTTGTTGGTCAGCGCGGGTGTGTCGATCTGGCCTGCGAAATCGAGGATTCCAGTTTTTTCCGCAACCTCAAGAAGCGGGCCATGCGCGGCGATACCCCCCGTTCTCAGATTTCGGCGTTAGAACAGTATTTGGATAATAACACTGATTTGGTGTGGGAGAACAGCTGGGTTCGCCTGCCTGTGAGCACCCTGAATTCATTTGCTCAAGCCGTTTTAAGAAAAGACCTGCGTGCAGACAAATGCTGTCCCGATAGCCCCCCGAGAAGTGACGCCTGCCAGTTTTCAATCGATGTGAAGGGCTGTGAGTGGCTGCGTATTCCCATCAGCTACCTATTGAAGCTCTCATTGGCCGATGCGGTTGGTGGTAAGTCCGTACATGCCACCATTCGTGCCAACGGTCGTTGGACAATGAATCATTTTCTCTCGGACAACACCTCACCTGAAACCTTCTCCTTTTATCCGTTACGCTTGAATCCTACATGCGGAAAGGGACAGGCCCTCGCACGGGAAACCGCACTGCGTTTCTTGCTTTCCCAACTGCTCATTCAATATGCCAACCGGCAGTTTCGGTTAATCGAGAGTGGCCAGCAGGCCGAACTTTATTTTGCTCCCCACCCGCCGGTTCGTCAAAAACAGCTCAACAATCTAATCTCGGACAATTTCTACCGATCTCTGTTCATGAGTCCCTGCCTGTCCGGTTGGAACGACGGGGAAGCCAAGCACCGCTACATGCATCTTTGCCATACGGTGCTCTCCCGCAGCCAACTCAACGCGGTGATCAAGCTGCGCGAAGCGGGAATCATTGCCAACAATTTGGTCGTACTGCCCAACACATCCAATATCAGCCTGGCCAACAATGGTACCCACATCAGCCTGGGTAGCCGCAAGTTGACACGCTTGATGAAGGATCCGGCATCCCGCTTCGGACCGATAGAAGAGAAGTATTATGGCGATCTGGTGATCAAAATTGTCGAGCATTTTCTACCGCTTTTTGTGGGTACCTATACAGCGGCACCCTACCGGATCGACTTCATGGACTTTCATCCCGAACGGGTGTTGGGGTTTTTGCCCCACGAACTGGATTTCACCCATTTGCGCATGCTGTGGCGGCGGTGGAAGAAAAAGGCCAGCTTGAAAATTTTGGGCAACAGCGTCACACCATTCGGTCCGGAATGGCTGGACCGAACGATCGCACGGGGATTTGGCCTAAAAGGTGATCATATCGCAGATTTCAGACTCATCGACTACTTGGTGGCCCTGATGGCCACCGATGAGAGTCCGGCATTAAATGGCACTTTAGGCAACCAAGACCGGCTCAAGCAAGATCTTGGCGATATGGGCGTTTTCGATCCCTGCATGCCCTTGTATATGCTTTATCGGGCCCGCTGTTTCGAGACCATGGGATTCACCGGCTATGAGGGTCGTCACTACAGCCTTTTCGAAAACCTGACCCAGGATATGGCCTATGCGACCAATCTGCAGATGCTGGTTACCTGTCTGGCTTATAAATACATCTTCACCGGCCATATCTCTCACGCTGATATTCCCGACCACCCCTTCGTCGAAAGTGAACGCCGTCAGATTTTTTTCGGTGCAGCCGTGGGAATTCCGACGTTCTACGTCCGTTCAGACACGCCAAACCGGTTTTTGGCCAGCTTGGTCAAATGCACCCCGAACACCCGATCCAGTCGACGCTATACGGGCTACACCCGCGTTCGCGCATCGGATTTTCGTCAAACCCTGACTGCAACACTGCAAGCCGATGCACCGGAATTGATCGAAATGGGCGGCTTTGAAGAAACCTTAGATGACATAAATCGGCGCATCGACAACAGCTTGCATCATGCCGTAGCCGATCGGCTGACCCACCGTATCTGTCAATCGGCCGGTGCGGTGTCGTCCATGACTATGAGCGGCGACGGGTTCAATACGGCGGCGGAATCCTTTTATCGCAACCAGCTGAAAAAAGAGCAGATGGAAGAGTCCTTGGATGTGTGGTGTGAACAGGTCCGCCAATTGGATGGCTTGGCCGCTTGGCGCAGCGGGGTCTACAATCAGGCCTTGTTTTCCATACTGAAAGGCAACGATGCCGTTACCTTCATCGGTTCCCTGCGACCTGCGGTGCTCGCTGAGGATCTCCCGGTCTCGTCGCTATCACGGCTGATTCACCTGTTGTTGCTGACGTTGGATCATATGCAACGACAGTCCAAGGCCACGCTCACGGAGGCATGAAGGCATTGACACCCAGTTCCATCCCCCACCAATTCAT
>JASFFF010000524.1:0-3209 GCA_050124445.1 Desulfosarcina sp. | reverse complement strand
GATATCGGACAAATTGGCCATTTATGGATAGGCAGTAGCTGGTAAAACCCACAACCTGAGGTTAAACACACAATGAAAAAATGGAAATGCACCATCTGCGGTTACATTCACATCGGCGATGCGCCCCCTGAGAAATGCCCGGTCTGCGGTGCCCCCGCAAGCGCCTTCATTGACGTCACCGAACCCGATGCCCCGGCACCTGAACCCGCTGTGGACGAGGCCCCTGAACCCCAAGCAGCTGCATCCCCTGCTGATCGATCCGAAGCCACAGCGGCAGCCGCAGCCAAACCGGTCGAACCCGAAACGGCTGCCGCCTTCAAAGATTCGCCCTATCGCCAGCTGTTCGAAATGATGACCAAATACCACGGGCATCCCATCAGCGTACATATTCCCAATGGCCTGCTGCCGGTTGCCATCGTGTTCATGGCGCTGGCGGCCATTTTTGGCCTCGAGGGCATGGCCACCGCAGCCAAATACAACCTGGGGGTTGTGGCCCTGTCCATGCCGGCGGTGCTGTTTTTCGGTTGGGTGGATTGGCAAAACCGGTTCAACGGCGCCATCACCCAGGTGTTCACCGTTAAAATTGCCTGCGGCATCATTGTCACCGTCACCGCCTGGTTTCTGTTTATCTGGCTGCTGGTCAATCCCTCCGTGATTCACACGCCACAACCGTCGCGGGTTGCCTTTTTCCTGATCAACCTTATTATGCTGGGTGCAGCCGGCACTGCCGGATGGTACGGCGGCAAGCTGGTGTTCAGAGAGTAAAGCGACCCGGCATTCAGGTGAGCGACCAAGTAAGATCCGTATGAATGGCGGATCGACAAGGAGATAATCAACATGAATCAAGCACAAGGCATGGACGAGGCCCAAATGCGTCAGGCCCAGATGGAACTGTCGCGGATTCTCAGCGGCCTCAAGCATGAGGTACCCATTTTCCTTTTCACCCGCGGGGGGCAAAACGAAGTGTTCAACGACGCGGCCCGGCAGGCCCTGCGGTTTTTCCGGCAACTGACCGACAAAATCGTACTGCGCGAGTTTGATCTCAGCCACGAGACGGCTCAGCAAATGGGTATCGACCACTCCCCGACCCTGGTATTCGACCCGGAGCGCTACAATATTCGCTGGCTGGGCGCGCCCCTGGGGGAGGAAGGGCGCATTTTCCTTGAAGTTCTGCTGCGCGTCGGAACCGATAAGAGCGATCTCAACGAAGCTGCCATGGGCGTGCTGAAAAGAATCGACCAGCCCCGCCAGGTGAAGGTGTTCGTCAGCGCCTCCTGCCCGTACTGCCCGCAGCAGGCCCTGAATGCACTTAAAGCCGCCGTGGCCAAGCCCGAAATGGTCTCCCTGGAAATCATCGATATTCAGGCCAACGCCGATCTGGCCGATCAGTACGGCGCCCATTCAGTGCCTCAGACCTTCACCAACGACGTGCTGACCGCCCTGGGTGCCCAAACCGAAGAGTTGTTTATGGCCTCCATCGATAAGATGGAACAGCAGACCATATTCATTCCCGAGAGCGATGCCACAGAAGTCGAGTGCCAGCTGGTGATCATCGGCGGCGGGCCGGCCGGCCTCACTGCCGGAATTTATGCAGCCCGTAGCGGCCTCAAATCGGTGGTGGTGGAAAAAGGGGTACTGGGTGGACAGGTGGCCCTGACCCCGGTGGTCGAAAACTACCCTGGCATGAAGGAGGTGGGCGGCAAAACCCTGGTGGACATCATGGTCACCCACGCCCTGGAATACGTAGAGATATTCCCCGGCGAGGAGGTGGTCGACATCATCCCGGGAGAACCGCACGTGGTGCAAACCTCGCGCCGAAAATTCAAGACCCAAGCCGTAATGTTGGCCACCGGCGCCTCCCATCGCCACCTGGGTGTACCGGGTGAAGCCCGCTTTTCCGGCCGTGGGGTCAGCTACTGCGCCACCTGCGACGGCCCGCTGTTCAAAGGCAAGACCGTTTTTATGGTGGGTGGCGGCAACAGCGCCGCCACCGAAGCCCTGCACCTGTACAACATGGGTGTGGCCGTCACCCTGGTTCACCGTCGAGACCGCCTCAAGGCCCAGGAGGTGTTGGTCAAACAACTCATCGACAATCAAATCCCGATTCTCTTCAACACCGAGGTCAAGGAGATCCGGGGCGACAATCGGGTATCCGAAGTGCTGCTGGTGAACAACACCAGCGATGAGTCCTTCACCAAGCCGGCCGACGGGGTCTTTCTGGCCATCGGCTATGATCCGGCCATCGACCTGGCCCAGAAAGTCGGGCTGGAAATCACCGAAGACGGCTATGTCAAACACAACGAGTTCAGAACCAATATACCGGGCATCTACGTGGCAGGGGACGTGGCCGGCGGGTTCAAGCAGATCGTCACCGCCGCCGGCTATGGATCCGAGGCGGCCCTGGCCGTGTTCGAAGACATCATCAACCCCTACTGGAAGAATTGATGTCCGCCGATTCAAACACCGGTGGCCCTAGTCAACCCAAGAGCGTCAGCTACAGCCGGGTAACCATGTCCCACATGATGTTGCCCCAGGATGCCAATCCGTCCGGCATCGTACATGGCGGTGTGGTCATGAAACACATTGACGACGCTGCCGGCGTGGTGGCCCTGCGCCACACCCGCTGCAACGTGGTCACCGCCTCCATCGATCGCCTCGATTTTCACAACCCGGCTTTCATCGGCAACCTGCTCAGTCTCAAGGCCAGCTTGAACCTGGTCGGCAACACATCCATGGAGGTGGGCGTCAGGGTCGAAACCGAAGATCTGAAGACCGGCGAAATTCGGCATACCGCCTCCGCCTATCTGACCTTTGTCGCTTTGGATGATCAATTTCGCCCGCGCCCCATACCATCCCTGGTGCTGGAAACCGACGAGGACCGACGCCGCAACCGGCAGGCCCAGGCGCGGCGGCAGGTGCGCCTGGCAGAAAAAACACGCGAAACCTCATGTCGAAGCGATCCGGACACCTGCCACCCATAACGGTGATCGTGGTCAACGGACATCATACGAGTGAAATAGCACGTTGCCCTCTCAGGTGAACCTCCAGGATCTGCTGAGGCAAATCTCCCAGCAGTGGCATATCGATTTTGTCCGTTGGCGAATGGACCTGCCCCTTGCCGGCAGCCCGGAGCGCACTGTCTGGCGAAGCGCCATCGAATCCGACGACGGCCGGCTGTTTGTGGTGGAAAAAATCCCCACCCGCCTGTT
>JASFFF010000523.1:0-3215 GCA_050124445.1 Desulfosarcina sp. | reverse complement strand
TTTCGGCCTGTTTTTTTTTGGTTTAGAGGCAAGGGATTCATCAGATATGGACCCACATTTTTTGAAGCAAATCAGCAACCGTCGCACGTTCGGTATCATCAGCCACCCGGACGCCGGGAAGACCACGCTAACCGAAAAGCTGCTCTTGTTCGGTGGCGCAATCCAAATGGCCGGGGCGGTGAAGGCCAAGCGCACCGGACGATATGCCACCAGCGATTGGATGAAGATCGAAAAAGAGCGCGGCATTTCCGTAACCACCTCGGTCATGAAATTCAATTACGATGGATTTGAAGTCAACCTGTTGGATACACCCGGGCATCAGGATTTCTCAGAAGATACCTATCGGGTGCTCACTGCCGTGGACAGCGCACTCATGGTAATAGACAGCGCCAAGGGAGTAGAGCCCCAGACCGAGAAGCTCATGGAGGTGTGCCGTAGGCGCAACACCCCTATCATGACCTTCATCAACAAACTGGACCGTGACGGATTATCCCCCCTGGACATTTTGGCCGACATTGAGAATAAACTTCAGATCGAGTGTGCGCCGCTTTCTTGGCCCATCGGCATGGGCAAGCGCTTTCGGGGCGTTTACAACCTGCACCAGCGACAGCTGCACCTGTTTCGCCCCGGTGAACAGACGCGCCGACAGGAGGGGATTCTGATCACCGATCTGGATGATCCCCGCCTGGAAGCGGTCCTGGACAGCCAGGCTCGGGAATTGTGTGATGATGTTGCGTTATTGGAAGGCGCCGCCAATCCCTTTGAATTGAATCAATATCTCAAGGGCAGCCAAACCCCGGTGTTTTTTGGCAGCGCTATCAACAACTTCGGTGTAAAGGAGATGCTGGATGCATTTGTCGAGATGGCCCCCCCTCCCCTGCCGCGCCCGACGACCACGCGCCTGGTATCGCCCGAAGAGGAGACCTTTTCCGGTTTCGCCTTTAAAATTCAGGCCAACATGGACCCGGCCCACCGGGACCGCATTGCGTTCGTACGCATCTGTTCAGGCAAATTCAATCGCGGCATGAAGGTATTTCAGACCCGTTTGGGCAAACGGGTCACCCTGGCCAATGCCACCATTTTTATGGCTCAGGATCGTGCCCACGTGGATGAGGCCTATCCCGGGGATATTATCGGCATCCACAATCACGGCACCATCAGCATTGGGGACACATTCTATGAGAAGGAACCCCTCAGTTTTACCGGCATTCCCAATTTTGCACCGGATCACTTCCGCCGGGTCCGCCTGAGAAACCCCCTTAAAACCAAACAGCTGCGCAAAGGACTGACCCAGCTTGCCGAGGAAGGTACAGTCCAATTCTTTCGCCCCTTGTCCGGAAACGGCACCATTCTTGGTGCCGTCGGGTTGCTTCAGTTCGATGTGACCATGGCACGACTCAAGGCCGAGTATGGTGTCGACGCCGACTATGAACCGGTGACCATTGCCGCCGCGCGCTGGATCGCCAGCGAGGATAACAAACAGCTGTCGGCCTTTGAAAAAGAAAAGCATGCCAGCCTGGCGCGTGACTCGCACGGACAACTGACCTACCTGGCCTCCAGTTTATGGCGTCTGGAAAATGCCATGCAGGGATGGCCCAAGATCCGCTTTCACAAGACCCGCGACCGGGCCGGCTGACCGGCTTGCAGACGTCAACGACCGCCCGCAAAGCGGGTGGCTTGACGGTTGCGGTGGTTGCCGGTTGCAACAGACCCGGCTAAAAGACGATCAATTAAAAATTGGATGGGTGATGGGTATCGTCGATGGAAAGCAGGACCGTCCTGAGGTTGGCCCGTTTTTTCTTGATGCCCAGTTTTCTTCGTATTGCATAGCGGACCGCCTCGATGGTTCGGGTGGAAAGCCCCAGTGCCGAGGCGATATCTTTGGTTGATTTGCCCGCTTTGACCAGGTTGGCCACCTGGATTTCAAGCGGTGTGAAATTCAAAAAATGCCTGGACATACGAGGGGTTAAGGGCGAAAGGATTTCGTTGAGGTTGGTTTCAACGATGTCAAGATAGATCCGCTGACGGCCGTCCATCTGGCTGGCCCTGAGCTTTTCCAGATAGGGCAGAATCAGGCTCTTGGCGTTGGTCAACATCTTCTCTTCCAATTCCGAGCGATCCGCTTCACGCTTTTCTAAAAGCACACCCAACGCCGTATTGACCTCGGACAGCCGCTCGGTCCGCTCTTTGAGTTCTCGTTCTCTGGCTTGCAATGCCTCGGTCGCTTCCATTTCCCGCGACATGTCCAAAATAATCCCGTTGAAAAACAGGCTCATATCGGCTTCATCGGAAACGGCAACACTAATAATGTGCAGCCACCGCCAGCCACTGCCCGAAGGATCGGCAATCCGGATTCTTTCTTCCAGCCGGCGGGTCTCCAACATGCGACGTCCGGCGTCCAGCAAGATCGCTTTGTCGTCCGGATGGATCAGCTTGAGCCAGGATTGAAAATCGACCACCTGTGTCCGATCAACGATTTCCGCAATCGACGGGCTGATGAAAACGCTCTGGGGCTGGCAGGGGTTTTCGGGATCGTAACGCATGCGAAAGAGTATAAAATTGGACGCGCTTTCCATAAGTGAGCGCAGGTGGCGCTCGCTCTCTCTGAGCGCCGCTTCGGCCTTCACCTGTGCATCGATATCCCGCACAACCGTGACCCGAACCGGGCTGTCGCCCAGGTGGATCATTTTTCCCTGGATCATCACATGGAACCGGGTGCCGTCCTTTTTGAGGGCTACGGCGTGGTAGGGTGCTTCGTAGCCTGAGAGCATGTTGGCTTCCACCCGTGATTTGTATTCCGGTGCGATGACGTCGGCGCCGAAGATACCGATCAGCTCTTCGCGAGGGATGTCAAACATCGTCGATGCGCTACGATTGGCATCAATGCAAGTGCCCTTGCGAGAGATGAACACCGCTTCAAAGGTGGCGTCGGACAGCGCCCGATAGCGCTGGCGGCTCTCTTCCAATTCGGATTGCGTACGGACCAGATTGCTCACGTCTTGAATATGCAAAAGAAGGTGGGGCGATCCATCCGTCTGGTTGCCAACCAGCGAGAGATTGATCAAACCACGAACCACGCCGCCCCGTTGATGCCGAATGTCAAGGGTGACCTGGAAATGATTCTGATCACTGCCCTGAATGTCTGCTATCAGATCCTTCAGCCGCTGCCACGGCTCCGGGTCCATGATGTTCGCTAGACCGAGACGCAGCATCGA
>JASFFF010000522.1:0-3216 GCA_050124445.1 Desulfosarcina sp. | reverse complement strand
TTTGGTCGTAGCTGACATCCTGTACCACGGCACCGCCGCCCACCCCCAATTTGATTTCGATAAGGCCCTTATGCTCGAGTACCCGCAGGGCTTCGCGCAGGGTTCCCCGACTGACCTGGAGCATTTCTTTGAGTTCCCGTTCGGATGGGAGCGTTTGGCCGGGCTTGAGCTTACCTGACAGGATGGTCTCTTGAATCTGATCCACCACATCCTGGAAAATTCGGTTCTGCTTGGCAGCCTTGAACATAAGCACCCCTCTACCCGTTCGATTCGGTCATCCAACCTTGATGGTTCCGTAAAAAGGCCGATATCTGCGTTACGCTTCATCCCTCGTCACTGCGGAGTACCCGTAAGTACACCTCATTCCTCGGGATGGAACATAAATGTTCGCCGTAAGGATAAGAATCGATTTCCTGTTCGCTCCCTTAAGCTCGCTTTCGCGGCCCGCAAGCCTTGATCTCGGCGCTTTTTACGAAACCATCCGCTTTTCGACTTTTTACAGGTCCATCAACCTTAACCGGTAAACCAGCCAGCCGGCGTCAGGGGCCGAAATTGTAATGGTTTAACCATTACAAGTTTGGCCTGTCAAGTAAAATCACTTCGGCTATCATGCCACCGTGGCATGAATTGGTTGGCTTCGAACCGGCCGTAAGGTGCAGCCGGTGTCAACCGCAACCATTCATGTACCGGCGTGCTTTTGCCCAACCGTGAACGGGAAACAACCTATAAATTTCCCTTGACACCATTCAAGGGGAGACGTAGGTGGAATGCTTGCAATGAATTCAATTCAAAGGAGATACAATCCATGTTGAATCACAGAATAATCGGCATGATTGGAACCGGCAACATGGGCAGCGCCCTGATTGACGGATTGATCCGCTCCGGTGCTGCCCAAGCCGAAGAGATCATCTGTTCGGATGCAAGTGAACGACAGCTGATGTTGGTGAAGGAAAAGTACGCGGTACACACCACCATGGACAATGTCGCCGTGGTCAAGAGGGCTGACATCGTCATCTATTGCATCAAACCCCAGATCATGGCTGCCGTATTGAAAGAGACCGCCGAATACCTGGACATGAGCAAATTGATCATTTCAATCGCCGCTGGTGTCCCCCTGGCAGCCATCGAGTCGCTGTTGAACAAGGATCTACGCCTGATTCGAGTGATGCCCAACGTAGCTGTGTCGGTGCGCGAGGGCGCCACGGCCATCGCCGCCGGTGGACATGCCGATGATGAGGATGTGGCCCTGGCCATGACCATTTTCAATTCAGTGGGCCAATCCATTTTTTTAAAAGAAAACTACCTGATGGATGCCATCACCGGCCTTTCCGGCAGCGGGCCAGCCTATATTTTTTTGATCGTCGATGCCCTTGCCGATGCCGGCGTCAAAGTGGGACTTTCTCGCAACGATGCCCTTTTTCTGGCATCGCAGACGGTGCTGGGGGCCGCACGCTTGCTTTTAGAGACCAACGCCCATCCCGGCCAGCTCAAAGATTCGGTCACCTCACCCGGCGGTACGGCGATTGCCGGGCTGCATACCCTTGAAAACGGGGGACTGCGCACCACGCTGATCAATGCGGTGGAGGCGGCCACCAAGCGTTCCAAGGAACTCGGGGAAGCCATGGTCAAGAATTTCGCCAACGGGCAGACCCAGCCGTGACGATGGCTTCTCCGGCCAGATGGTCTTGCCGTGTCAGGCCAGATGGTTATTATGGTTGGTAAAGCGGCACCAACACGTTGAAATGGATCGCCAGTCAAGTCGCATCATGTGACTTCTCGCCCGTTCAAAACCGGGTCGAGGCATCGGCACCGGCATTGTGCATCAGCAGAAAAAGGCATCCATTTGTCAAGATCATCTAAACTGTTGTTCACCACAAGGCAGGGGTGTTAATTGAAGCCCGAATCCTTCGCCCTTGGCGGCACATTCACCGTCGTTGTTCGTACCCTTTTGGGAGCTGTCTTTCTCTATTCATCTGCCGGTAAAATTGCTGACCCGGCCGCTTTTGCGGCCGTGATCACAAACTATCAGCTGCTCTCACCGCAATGGGTGCCCTTGACTGCCGTTATCTTTCCCTGGGTCGAAGCCGTTTGCGGCCTGGCACTCATTTCAGGACGCTGTGAAAATGGTGCGGCACTGCTGGTCAGTCTGATGATGGTATTTTTTATCGGTATTATGCTCTATAACGGCTATCGAGGCTTGAATGTGGCTTGCGGATGTTTTTCTCTTTCAGCCAAAGAGCCATCCAGCCTCGTTGGCAACATTCTGCGCAATCTGCTTTTTCTGGCTGCTGGTGCGTGGGTGATGGTCTTTTCGAAACGTCGCCGGCCAACAACCGCTCCCTGATGGCGGTCCATTGGTTGTAACCGATTAGGCCTACAGCGACTCACCATGAGCAACCCGACCCATAGGCCATTGCCGACACCGTCAGGGGGACGACCCGACGCATGCTAACAGAATCGATCTCATATTCTGCCGCCCTGGTTGCAGGCCTGCTCTCCTTTTTTTCACCCTGTATTTTACCGCTCATACCGGCCTATTTTGCCTTTATCACCGGTTTGTCATTGGACGAACTGTCCGCTGTGCAAAGCCGGCAAGTTCGCGCCCGCGTGATTGGGGCCACCTTTAGCTACGTGCTGGGTTTTTCATTGGTTTTCGTTCTATTGGGAGCCTCTGCATCATTGATCGGAGGCGCCATGTTCAAGTACCGTGACGCCATACGGGTCATCGGCGGCATACTGATCATCCTTTTCGGTCTTCACATGACCGGGCTGTTTCGGTTTCGCACCTTGGAATTTGAGCGGCGGCTCCACGTACATAAAAAACCAATCCATTTTTTTAGCACCTTTTTGGTGGGAATGGCTTTCGGAGCAGGATGGAGCCCCTGCATTGGACCGCTGTTGGGTTCGATTCTCATCGTGGCAAGCAACCAGGATACGGTGGCCGACGGCATCCGGCTTTTGTCTGTTTACGCGGCTGGGCTGGCGATGCCCTTTATGATATTGTCGCTGTTCATCAATTCACTTCTGCGGTTTATAAAAAAGACATCCTGGTCTATAAGGTATATTCATATGACCGCAGGCGTGCTACTGTTGGTTCTCGGTCTACTGCTGGTTTCCAATAAAATGAATTTAATGGGTGTATAGGAAATACGACACCATGAACATGCCGGATAAATGGTCCACAATGGCCCTGACAGTGTTGATACTCCTTTCCAC
>JASFFF010000521.1:0-3234 GCA_050124445.1 Desulfosarcina sp. | reverse complement strand
CATTTTTTCAATAAATGGCTGGCGATCTGGGAGTGATACATGCCAAGCAGTTTTTTCTCTGCCTGATAGACACTTTTGTCCTCTGCATGGGCCTGTTGAAAGCAGGCGATGGCGTGGTCAGGAAAGTACTTGTAAACAATCAGTTTGCCGATATCATGCAGCAGTCCTGAAATGAACAGTTGCTCGGTCTGGGCGTTGTTGTTGAACGCAGCCAAAATACGCGCAATGATCCCGCAGGCAAGACTGTGACTGATGAACGCCTGAATGTTTACGATCTGCTTGGGAATATCATTGAAGGCCTGCATCACGCAGACTCCCAGTGCCAGGCTGCTGATCTCAGTGGTGCCGATGATGGTCACGGCACGCGAAATGCGGTCAATCTTTGAAGGGAAGCCGTAGTAGGCGGAGTTGACGATTTTAAGCAGCGTGGCCGCCAAACTGGGGCTTTTGTTAACCACCTGGGCCACGGTGTTTGAGGTGGCCATGGGGTCGGCAATGACCTGGTTGAGTTCGCTGATGATGGTTGGTGCTTCCGGCAGACGGCTGTCCAGTTTGTCAATATGACTGTCTATTGGTTCGACGCTGACCTGAGGGGCGTCGGCAGCCAACAACGGGCTGGATTGGTTTTGGGTCTGGTCACCGATATGCTTCAAACGATGTATCAAGGAGACCTTGCAGATCTCTTTCAGGGTCGGATTGGCCAAATCGGCATTTTTGAATACCAGGTGGACGGCCTTTTTCACCGCATCGATATTTTGGTCGTTCATTTCCGGCAAGCCATCGGCGGTTTCTTTGACGCTGCCGACAATTTTAACCTCGGAAATCCCCCAAATCTTTAATATGCGTATATGTTTTTCGGCAATCTTTTGC
Source organism: Desulfosarcina sp. (assembly GCA_050124445.1). Classification (GTDB taxonomy): domain Bacteria; phylum Desulfobacterota; class Desulfobacteria; order Desulfobacterales; family Desulfosarcinaceae; genus Desulfosarcina. The sequence goes on along the minus strand of JASFFF010000521.1, from coordinate 2,364 downwards.
CCTTTGGAAAGCAGCAAACGCGTGTTGACGTCATGGACATTTTCCTCCAGGACCATTCCTTGTTTCAACCTGTCAACGGCTACGTAGCCCATTTCCATCCGATCTGCATGAAACAACGGGTTAAGCGATCGCCCATATACGCGATCCGATTATTCGCCAACAACTATAGTATCGTCTAAGCGCTCTGATACTTAAGTAATTATTACCCAAGTTGAGCGATTGTCGAGCCTGCCGTAGATACAAGGAAGATGACTTTCCGCTATAGTCACCTATGCGGAAAGGCATCTGACGCCGTAGATGCGGTAGGATCGTCAATCCCAACGGGTTTTCCATTTTGGCGTCTGAAAAGCGCGTAACTATCATGTATTCTTTTGCATTCTAAGAACTGCAAAATGGGAAACGCTCAACTTAGGTATTATTGGGTTCAAAAGCGACGATAGGTTCGGTCGGTGGTAAGGAACCGGCTATTTGCCTGTTGCCTGCCGTTTTGCTTGCACGGCCATGCAGGAACGCAAGCAAACGATGTAGGTGTTCACGGGGTGGAAATGCCCAATTTGCTACAACTGCCGAATCAGTAAGCGTTTACAGGGTGCCGTAGACGTGCGGCACCGGGCACGCGGATGTATGGGTCATACTTCAAGTGTCCGGTAACAAAGCAGATGCGGTGCCCTGTGAACGCTTACCAAACGATCCGTGGGACGATCAGGGGGTGTGGCAGGTGTTTAGAGGCTATCTCAAAAATGTCTTATGGCCCAATCTCTGCGTTGGGCGCTCGGTTCCAATCCTCGAAATACTTGAGTATTCCTCCGGTTGCAACCTCCCGGCCGCCTTGACCTTGAGCCAGAATCCTATTTTTGAGATAGCCTCTAGTTGTAAGACCATCAAAGTTGGGCGTAGAGGGCCTGCGCCTTTATTAGTGCGGCCACATCATCGATACCCATGGTTTCCAGCTCGTCGGCGACCACATGATATCCCACCCGCCTGCCATCCTGGACCATGGCTTCGATCAGGTCGGTAAAAAAGAACTCTTCAATATCGGTCATCCGGCCGTCGACCTTTTTTTGAACGATCTGCGGTCGGGATGCCAGGATGGGCAAATAGTTTAGCAGGGTGCCTGTTCTGACGGCGTAGATGCCGGAATTGCAGATTTTCAGCTCTTTTTGACGCGGGGCGGCGTAGTCTTTCCAGTATTTCCATTCGGTGATTTTTCGCACCTGGCCCTGGTCAATCTCCAGCACCCCATACTGTTTTTTATCTTGCGGGGAAAAACCCAGGATCACCAGGTCATGGGTGTCAAGGCCACTGACCAATTTGGCATAGGTGACCTGTTTGACAAAAGGCACGTCGCCCATGGTGATGATGACACGGTCAGCGTCCTGGGCGGCAACGAAATCCTCGGCGGCAAGGATGGCGCCACCGGTGCCATTGAGCACAGGCTGCTGGCAATAGTCGGCCATGGTATCCTGGGTGACGGCCATGACTTCGTCCTGGCAATGATTGACGATCAATGCTTTGGGGCCGGCTGGCAGGTTCTCCATCAGGTGTACAATAATGGGACGGCGACCCTTGAAAATGGAGTCGCCGGGAATCAGCGGCAACAGGGTTTTGTTGCCTGTGTAATCTTGCATTCGGCTGCCCCTGCCGGCTGCCATGATGATTGAGGCAACGCCCTGGTCTGTGTGTGTGGATGTCATGCCTGCTCGCATTCTATAATCTTTGGAAAACGCATGGTATATATACCGATTATCCAGCACTGTCCATAGCTAGTGCCCATCCATAAATGGCCAATTTGCCCGATATCGGCGTTGTTCTCAAAAGTTATTCCTCGGAATATCAACCATATGTACCCCAAGGGCACTTGCTGCGGGGCGCCTGCGGATAAATTTTTCGCACGCCTTGATCTCAACCAAATTTGCCTGTTTTTGGACGAACACTCGCGAGGTAAAATTCGATTCAGGTTGAGACCCGTCTGTGATATGGGTGATATCCTACCCAAACTGATAGCCATAGGATTTGATTATGATTACCCATGTTGTGATGATGAAATTCAAACCCGAGGTGAGCGCCAAGGAAATCGATGAACTGGAAGCGTTGCTGGGCCGCCTTCCCGATCGCATCGATGAAATTCAAGGCTATGATTTCGGGCGGGATGTGGTCCGGTCGGACCGTTCTTACGACTTTGCCCTGGTATCGATATTCGCCAATCTGGATACCCTCAGGCATTATCAGGTCCACCCCGAGCACCGGGTGGTGGTCGATAAACTGGGTGCCATGTGCGAAGATATCGTTGCCGTGGATTATGAGAACGCCCCCTATCATGGGCAAATCGAAAACGCTTCGGATTCAGTGGGCGGATGACCTGAA
>JASFFF010000520.1:0-3237 GCA_050124445.1 Desulfosarcina sp. | reverse complement strand
CCATAGCGCACCTCGAACAGGGACACGTCATCGACTACGGGCTGCAAGACAGCCAAGGTGAGATGGCCGAAGGGCTGATCCCGTTCCGGATGATTTCCAGCAAAAGCCGCCCGGAAAACGTGTTTGCCGCCGTGCGTCACCAGGGCTACTGGTACTATATCGACCACAGCGACATCACCAGCAAGCGGGCGTTGAGCCTGATCATTGTCCTTTTTCGCCTGACCGCGCCCACCCCGGCCGGCGCTGCGCCGATCTTGACGCTGCCAACGGGATAATAATGTCAAAAAGAACCGAACATTTGCAGGCGTATCCAGTTGGACGTAAAGATAATGAGACTAAGGATATTGATCAATTTTGTCATTGCGATATTGCTCATCGCAGCGCTCGTCGTCATCAATGCGAGTGCCCAAGAAGGCGCTTCGGTAGAAACCACCCCAATACGTGGGAAGGTTGTTCCTATGGAAAGCGCTACCGCTTTGCCAATAATGAGCCGGATGGCGAGAATGGATTCGTCGAGTTTTCCTTGTCTGTCAATTAAAAACGGATCTGCTTGGTGCAGGGCTTGTTGCCTTCGGAGTAGCAGTTCAAAAAAATATGACAGATTTATTTTCAAGGAATCTTGAAAGAGAAATGTCTTGTCTATGATAGCCAGATCGTACCACACAATCTCCCAAACGACAGGTTACTGCTTTTAGACTGGAATATTTGAAGAAAAAGGCCGACCACATCATCTGGTAGTCGGCCACTTTCTTTTCGACGCCTTCAAAATGCCATATACGTCCAGGCTATATCAGGCGGATTCTAATTTCGTGAGGTTTCAATTTGCTCCAAACCGCCAAACTACCGTCCATGCTGTTTCTGTCGTCTATCCCAATAATTTAGGGGCCATAGCGTTTGTGTTTCCATCTATCAGAAATGCACTGCCGCAGTTTCAGGACTCGGCCTGGTCAAGATAGTGGCCACATCACCCGCCTCCTATCCTTCCTTTTATGATATTCACATGAAGCGTGGATTGAAAGATTGAATAGCAGCGAAATCATGTTTACGTTCGGCATTCGAAAAATCGCAGGACAGACATCCACGTTAATTGGAGAGACACAATGTTTCGCAAAAAAGATACCGGTGAGTCACGTCAATTACTTGATGGAGTTCATTTAACGACCCTGGTTCACGGTGATAATACACTGATGGGCCAGTTCAAAATAGCTAAGGGATCTGCAATCCCAACACATTCACATCCGCATGAACAGACTGGAATTATGATCTCCGGTAAATTGCGCTTCATTGTTGACGGTGAAATTAATGATGTTGAAGCAGGAGATAGTTGGTGCCTGTCAGGCGGCGTCGAGCATTCGGCAGAGGCTCTGGAAGACACAGTCGTTATTGAGGTCTTTTCACCGGTTCGCGAAGATTATTTGCCCTGAAAGTTTTAATATTCGCTTTGGCGATGCAATTGTGACCTGTCGTTGTGGAATCTCTGAGCGGTCCCTGAAAAAGGAAAAGTCATATGCTCCCCAAAATCATAGGCGTAGTTTTTGGGATTCTTGCTGTTGGAATCTATGCCTGGAAATTCAAAGAAACACCTCTTTGCCGTCCCTGAATCATGTTGCCGCTGGGTCTCGGCGTCGGGTACGCTGCATATTGGTTGGTAAAGCAGGTGGTGTGATAGGACTGCTATTGCCGTATGGCCGACCAAATCGCCACGGCCACAATGCCCTGAAAAAATCAAAATTCCGATCCCGTTTCAAATTGACGGATAAAGACCGCCTATACATCCAAGACAATTACATCGATATCATCCGATCCCACTCCGTTGATTACATCACAACTAGATTGGCCCCGGCACCGGCGTTTCCAAGAATGATGTAAAACACACGCCGATGAAAGGGCATCCGGTCTTCATTGCCCAACATGCAATCGCTACGTGCTACCGGGGATGACTATGGACGTGGCATCGGATTGAAAAGGGGAGGGCGCTTTCTGATGATGAAATCGGGTTTGTGGTGGAGTTGGTGATGGGGTGGATTGGTGGCCAAATTCAATAGATTTGGGGGCAGGGCAGGGGGCCTGACGGCTTTTTGTTCCCTTAAACGGATTTTAACGGTTAAAAAAGGTAATAAAATCAGGCGGAATACGCGTTCGCTCGGCCTTTCATGCCGGCGACAGGGGTTCGAATCCCCTTGGGGACACCACTTTTGAATATATCTAATTTCCCTGTTTTCTGCCACTTAAACAGTCTCCAGCTGTTAAGTGGCTTTATTGTTTTAGGAACTGGGGTGATTGACGGCTCCCCTGACGGTTTTTTGTTTTTCATCACCAGATTCACTGGACTCAAACATTTTATCGAATGCAATTACCAAAGGCGAATTGGCAGAGACGGTCGTCAGGCCCGTTGCTGGTAGTTTCGGTGTCGAGGAAAATGAACATACTTAATAAGGAATCCTCCAACTGTTTATGTTTCACTCTGATCGACAATCTCTGGAAAGAACCCCTTTCGGCAAATCAATCCTTGAATAGGCTTTATAAATTCCACTGCGAAACCACTTGGTTCTAAACGGATAATTTTTCCGGCCACTTGTATTGTGCTATCGAAATCAAACAAAGGGAATTCCAGTACTATTGCCTGACCTGATTCAACTTTTTCCCATGTCCTGACAAACAGACCACCGGCACCAATGTTCGTTATTACATCTTCACGTGCACCTTCCTTGACAATGTATTTGGCGAAGATATACGCAGTCTGGCGAGGATATCGGCGAAGCTCTTTGGAATGGTTCATTTTTCATTCACCTTTTCCCGCAGCTTACACGAACATTTGAACGTCACCACACGCCGTGCGGGTAAAATAGCATCTTCACCAGTTGCTGGATTCCTGCCTTTCCGTTCAGCCTTTTCCTTGACGCAGAATTTTCCGAACCTGCTTACCAATACATTCTCACCAGATTCTAAGGTGGATTTAATGATCTCAATTAGGGTCTCAGTGATATCAACGGACTCTTTACGTAGGAGTCCAAGTTGCGAACACAACTGATCAACAATGGTTGATTTGGTGCATGCCATTAGCGGATCTCCGGTGAATTGTTAGGTGGGATAGATAAATGTTCGCAGAGATCGCAATTGATGTCAAGAGCTGGTTATTCTTGACAATCTTGAAACCGGGAAGATAGAGTTCAAGGCACTATGATCTGTCCATTCTGCAGATAGTCTGACGTCCCGGATAATTAGTAATGGCTCCCG
>JASFFF010000519.1:0-3243 GCA_050124445.1 Desulfosarcina sp. | reverse complement strand
GGCCATGGTGTTGGCCGTGTACATGCCGCCGCAGGCCCCCGGGCCCGGACAGCTGTGCTTGACGATGGCCAACCGGCGCTTTTCATCGATGGCGCCGGACATGTATTCACCGTAGCTTTGGAAGGCGGAAACGATGTCCAGCTTGTCGCCATCCAGCGTTCCGGCCCGAATGGTCCCCCCGTACACCATCAAGGCGGGCCGATTGATCCGGGCCATGGCGATAATGCAGCCGGGCATGTTCTTGTCGCACCCGGGAAGCGATACATTGGCATCGTACCATTGGGCACGCATGACGGTTTCGATGGAATCGGCAATCAGGTCGCGGGACGGCAGTGAATAGCTCATGCCCTCGGTACCCATGGAGATCCCGTCGCTGACCCCGATGGTGTTGAAACGCAGGCCCACCGCACCGGCGGCCTGAACCCCCGCTTTGACCCGGGCGGCCAGGTCATTGAGGTGCATGTTGCAGGTGTTGCCTTCGTACCAGACGCTGCTGATGCCCACCTGGGGCTTTTGCATATCGGCATCGCTCATCCCGATGCCGTACAGCATGGCCTGGGAAGCTCCCTGGGCCTTGGGCTGGGTGATCCGGGAACTGACGCGGTTCAATTTCTCATTCATGAGCACTCCTTACCCATTTTTTTTTGCCACCGCACTTCCTGATATTCTGAACCCCAAACCTTGAACCTTGAACCTTAAACCTTGAACCTTAAACCTTAAACCCCGAACCCCGAAACCTACCATCACTTCTCCATGGCGGTAAAGCCCGAGCGAGCCACCTCGATGATCCTATCGAAGCCGACTGCTTCGATAAAGGCATCGATCGATTGGGAGGTGCCGGCCAGTTGCACGATGAAGCAGCCATCATGCTGGCTGTCTAGAATTTCGAACCGGTATGCTTTTTCCAGGTCCCTCATCTGCAGCGCATCGATTTCAAACTTAACGATGGCCACCTCACGCCAAAAGCTCTCATTCACATCCAGTTCCTTGGCCGATATCACCTCGGTGCTCTTTTCGATCTGCTTGACAACCTGGTGCATTTTGTCGTCACTGTCTTCCCGTAAGGTGATGGTCATCCGGCTGACGCCGGGCTGGTTGGTCTTGCACACGGTAAGGGTTTCTACGTTGTACATCTTGCGACGGATCAGCATGGCGATTTTGTTGAGAACGCCCGGGCGGTCCAACATGAACGCCAGGATGGCTCTGCGTCTCATGGGGGATGGGGGTGTCATCGGTTCCTCTCTGTTTTATGGCGCATTGCGTGGGGTTGTCAGCCGTGAGGCAAGACGTCAGGTTTTGGACACGATCATATCGGCGATCCCGCCGCCGGCCGGAACCATTGGCAGAATGATTTCACTGGGATCGCACGTGAATTCGACCATGAATGCCCCTGGATGGTCGGCCGCCGCCTGAAGGGCATCGTCGATCCGATCCAGCTCGGCAACCCTGAGATAGGGAATGCCGTAAGCACCGGCGATGGCCCCGTAATCGGGATTTTTCATCGGGGTGCCGGCGTAGCGCCCATCGTAAAACAGGGTCTGCCATTGGCGGACCATGCCCAGGTAGCCATTGTTCATGAGGATGATTTTGACATCGATCTCATGTTCCATGATCGTCCCCAGTTCCTGAATGTTCATCTGGAAACCGCCGTCGCCGCTCACCGACCACACCCGCTCATCGGGTCTGGCCAGCTTCACGCCAACCGACATGGGCAGCGCACATCCCATGGTTCCGGCGCCACCCGAGGTAAACCAGCTGTTCGCGGTTTGGAAATTGTAGAAGCGGGCGCACATCATCTGGTGTTGTCCGACATCGGCAACAATGATGTCCTTGCCTCCGGTCAATGCGGACAGGCGATGAACGATGGTTTTGGCCAGCAATTGGCCCTCCGCGCCAATCCCGGTGTCGATCTCGGCTTGAATCTGCGAGGCGATTTCCTGGCGAAATTCATCGATCTGGGCGAACCAGCGCTGCCGCGGCCGGGTGACCAAGGCCGGATCGCGATCTAACAGGTGCAGCACCTGGCCAACATCCGCCTGGAGGGCCACGGTGGTCTTGACGTTCTTATCGATTTCCGAAGGATCGATCTCCACGTGGATCACGTCGGCGTTGAGCGCAAATTCCTTCAGGTTGCCGGTCACCCGGTCATCGAAACGCATGCCCAAGGAGATGATCAGGTCGGCATTCAGCAACGCGCGGTTGGCTTCGACCGTACCGTGCATGCCCACCATGCCCAGACTCACCGGGTGGTCCACCGGCATGGCTGAGAGCCCGTGCAGGGTGAACGCCACTGGAATATGCGCTTTCTCGGCAAACACCTGCAGCTTTTGTCCGGCATTGCTGGTGATCACGCCGTGACCGCAAAGGATGATGGGCCGCTGGCTTTTGTTGATCAAACTGACGGCCCGCTTCAACGCCTCCCGATCTACCGAGGGCGAATAGTAAAACCCGGGCAGTTGCGGTTCGCACGACTTTGGGTCGAATGTGCAGACATTGTCCGTCTCCTGCAGCTGCACGTCTTTGGGGATGTCGATGATCACCGGCCCCCCGCGGCCGGTCGATGCCACATACATGGCTTCATGCACCGTGCTTTCGATCTCGTCCGCCTTGAGCGGCAGATAGGTCTGTTTGGTCAGCGGCATCATGACCCCGACCACATCGCTCTCTTGGAAGGCGTCGGTGGCGATGACACCGGTGGGCACCTGCCCGGTAATGGCTACCACGGGGACGGAATCCATGCCGGCATCGGCGATACCGGTCACCAGGTTCATGGCACCAGGCCCCGATGTGGCCATGCAGACACCGGTTCGTGGGTGAGAAGTAGACAACGATGCCCGGGAGATACCCTGGGCCATGAATGCCGCTCCCTGCTCATGCCGCGACATGATGAATGCCAGGGCTTCGTGTTTCTCCAATTCGTCGAAAATGGGCATGATGGCGCCTCCGGTATACCCGAAGATGTATTTTACGCCGTTATCGACCAATGCCTTAAGAACCAGTTCAGAACATTTCATAACGCGTCGTTTCCTTGTGAGTGCCGGTGTTGCTCGCACCTTGATAGCTGTGGTCAGGTTGAGATAAGTACCGCTAACAGACAACAGGTCACGTCGATCGATGGTACCGTTACGCGGTTTGTCTACACTACCGCAAACGATCGCTTTGCCATTGCATTTTGGGAAAATAAGCTATCTTTGGCAAATGGCAAGTCATCGATGTCCGCATTGCCTTGACTTTCGGGGGCAG
>JASFFF010000518.1:0-3244 GCA_050124445.1 Desulfosarcina sp. | reverse complement strand
CGATTTTATCGGAAATGACCCCGGCAACGATGCGGCCGCCGGCATTGCCGACTGCCATCAATGCGACCACGATCCAGGCCAAGTCGCCCATGCTTTTTTTGGCCATACCGGCAACTCCGCCGATGATGATAAGGGCAGCACCGGCACCGATGAAATACATGAACCATAACTTGTAAAAAGCGAGTGTTTGAAGCATCTGCATGGGTGAAAAGTCGGCCGGCGGTGCGACCGGGCCGGCAGTGGATTTGCCTGCGGGCGCCGCATCCGCGGGAACATAATCGGCCGGCGGGTTGACCAGAAACATAGACAGGATGCAGACCACGGCCAAAAACGAGATGCCGAAAATCAGCATGGACTGACTGAGACCGTACTCGACGATCAGGAAATTGGCCAGCGGGGCAATGTAAACGGAAGCCAAACCAAAACCGGCGACGACGATACCGGCGATCATGCCCGTTTTTGAGGAAGGAAACCACTTGATCGCCGGAGGGGTGGCCGAGGCGTAGCCGAAGCCCAATCCCAAACCGGTAAGCAGACCAAAACCCAGAATCCAGGACATCAGTGCGTTGGATTGAGAAATGACAATCAGCCCGGCTCCGGTGAGAATGCCTCCGATGACCGCCGTCACCCGGGGGCTGAGTTTGTCCTGAATGCGTCCGGCAAAAACCATGGCCACGGTGAACATCAGGCAGCAAACAGCGAAGGGATCGTTCAGCGAGGCCATATCCCAGTTGAACACGCCGTCTTTGGCAATCACCGACTCCTTGATGGCCTGCTTGAAAATACTCCAGGTGTAAAGGATGCCCAGGGCCAGGTTGATGCCCAGACCCGCCATTGTTACGCTCCAACCCTTGTTTTTGATTTTGTTCATTGATCTCTCCGTTTGCAGTTTTTGCCGAATGCCACAGACCCATTCGGGCCAATCATTGCCTATGCCGCCGAATCGGACCTCAGGTTCGTGTGGGGAATCAAGCGAACCAGCCGCTCCGTTTCATCGCGCAGGATGCCGATGAATCGGCTGCGATCGACCGCGTCCATACCAGGGTATTCCACCAATAGATCCGCCAACGACCGCACGGATGACAGGGCGTTTACGAACGCGTGCGTGCTTGCTTGATCGTTGGTATGTCGAGCTGTTCCTTTAACAGTCATGGCATGATCGCCCTTTCTTGGTTGTTGCGTTAATAAATGCCATTCGTTGAATAGCCGGAAACGATTGAACGCGATTCACAATGCAATACCAATCCAAAAGATGTGCCATTGGTTGAATTAACAAACAACAATTTGTAATTATTGTTTATTTTGAGCAATCAGGTCGAACCGACAGATGCAAGAAATACAACTTTGGTTGTGAGCAGGAATGGATGCCCCCCCGACCTGTAGATCCAGTCAAGCCATTGCCAAGCGAATAGGCCATCCGCGAAGAATTCTACAACCAGGGTTGTAGCAACAACTAAGGTTGTCGGTATTCAGGAGGCGTCTTTTTTTTCAGCCGTTTGCTCAATGCCTGTTGGGAAATGCCCAGCATCTTGGCGGCACGCGACTGGTTGCCGCCGCTGCGCCGCATGGCCTCTGCGACCAGCAGCCGGTTCGCCTCTTTGATGGTGGGCAGGCGGTGGGAAAAGCGAATGGGCGGATCGCGCTCTTCAACACGGTACGAGGGGGTTGTTCCGATTGACGACTGCTCCCGTCGGATATGGGCTTTGATGGAAGCCAGGGAAAGCACGCCGGATCGATGGCGGCTCACGGCGTCGAAAATCATGGATTCCAATTCGCGCACATTGCCTGGATAGGTGTAGCCTGACAACAAGGGCAACAAGGCCTCCGGAACCGCCGGTTTCGCCTTTTCCAAACTGGCAGCGGCGCGAGCCATGAAGTGTTCGGTCAAAAGGGGAATATCATCCCGCCGCTCTCTAAGCGGCGGGATGACGAGGCGGTGGGTCTGCAGACGATAATTGAGATCTTTTCGAAAACGCCCCGTCTGCAACAGGTCGGACAACCGCTGGTTGGTGGCGGCGATGATACGTGCATTGGACAATCGGGGAACGTCATCGCCCAGCGAAAAATATTCCCCCCCTTGCAGCAGCCGCAGCAACTTGACCTGGGAAGCCGGCGTCAGGTCACCGATTTCATCCAGAAAGAGGGTTCCCCCGCTGGCCATTTCGATTAACCCGCCCCGCGGGGTATCGGCGCCCGTAAAGGCGCCCTTGGCGTGCCCGAACAGGGTGTCCGAAAACACCGTGTCATCCAGACCGGCAGCGTTCACAGCCACAAATTGACCTTTTAGTCCGCTCAAGCGATGGATCGCCCGGGCGATCAGTTCTTTGCCGACACCGGTTTCTCCTCTGACCAATACCGGCTGTGAGGTGGTGGCAATTGACTCCACGTACTGGAAAAGGGTCAGCATGTGTTTATTGGCCGTGATGATGCGACCGAATGCCTCCGGGTGTTCCAGATCATCGCGTAGCAGGTGCCGCCGGAGAGACCGGTTCTCCCGCTTGAGCTCCTGGAAGGCAACCGCCCGGTTGACGGCCGTTATCAGGCGATCAGCCTCCACCGGTTTGACAATGTAGTCAAAAGCACCCGCTTGGATGCATTTCACGGCGATTTGTATGTCCACCTCTCCGGTAACGATTATCACCGGCACCTCCGGATGGTCCCGATGGACTTCGTCCAGCAATCGGTGACCGTCCACGTTGGGCATATTCAGGTCCAGCAACATCAGCTCAACTGTCTTTTCGGCCATGATATCCATTACCTGACGGCTATCCTGGCAGGTTATGGTATGGTCCAATCCGGCCATCTGCAGGGTCGTATCAATGGCCAGCAATATAGAGGCCTGATCATCCACGATCAGGATGGGGCGGGGAGGATTGGGTGCAGTCGCCATGTTAGGCTGTCCGTCTCTTTGTCTGACTTGAATGGCGCTTTACGGGTAAGGTCACGCAGACGGTGGTTCCTTCTCCGGGTGTGGATTCAAAAACCAGGCTGCCGCCATGGTCACGAACGATGCGCTCGGTAATCGCCAGTCCGAGGCCGGTACCGCCGTGCTCGCGTTTGGTGGTAAAGAAGGGATCCGTGATGCGCTTCACGTGTTCCTCGGGAATACCCTCGCCTTGATCCGTCACCTCGAGCACAATCCGGTTCGCCGAGGCTTCGAAACGGGTAGCGACCGTCACGGACCGATCGGGATCCGGAAGCGCCTGACAGGCATTGACCACCAGATTGATAACCACCTGTTCAA
>JASFFF010000517.1:0-3245 GCA_050124445.1 Desulfosarcina sp. | reverse complement strand
GAGAATGGCAAGCGCTGCCTGGTTCGCCACCGCTGTGAGCAGATTGATTTCGGTGTTGGAGAAGGCGTGTGGCTCCGCCGTAAAGCAGTTGAGCACGCCGATGATCTTCTCGTCCTTAAGCTGCAGCGGGACGCCCACCATGGACACCAGGCCCAGTTTGCGAGCCATCTCCTTCTCCTTGAAGCGGGGGTTGCGCAGCACATCGTTGATGGCGATGGGGCGTTTGTTGGTGATCACATACCCCACCACCCCCTCATCCAGGTCCAGCGAGCGGTCTTTGACATACTCCGGATCGATGGATTGGGTGGCTTTTAGCCTGATTTTTGGTGGATTTTGATTTTCGTCGATCAACCACAACGAACAGATTTCCACGTCGGTGACCTTGGCCGTGACCATAACAATCAGCTTAAGCAGGTCTTCTAAAAACAGGTCCGATGTGATCGCCCGGCTGATATCGGTCAGCGCCTTGATGTATCCATCGTAAGTGGTCTGATCGCTTTTTCCCATGGTCGGATGGTACAATGGCGGCACACATTTTTCAACGCTTTGTTCCGCCAGGATGGCCAACAACGCTTTTGACTTGACATTAAGTATTACTAAAAATAAATCATAATAATTCATTCAAAAAAACTTTTTCCGGGGGGAGGCCATGTGCCGATTGCTGGCCATCACGAGTAAGGATTACCTTTCGCCTGAGACGGCCGTTTATGGACTGACGACCATGCGCGAGGGCTACGACGGGTCGGGTATGGGACTGCTTTTGCGGGACATCGGCGGCCCTTTCGAAGATATGAAGCACATACCTGTGCTGTCGGGCATCTTTTCCGCGGCGGGCCTCAAACGTCTGGACCGATACATGATGGACAAAGGCTTCACCACCAAATACAAAATTACTTTCAAGACCAATGGGTCGCGGCCAACTGGTGTGCCCAAGCGAGACGTCTATCTGGTCCGGGCGTATGACTATCCAACGGATTGGGAAGACGACGCTCAGTATGATCTACTGCAGCGGTTGATGCCCATTCGCCTCAAACTTAGAGAAATGGGGGAGGCGGAAAAGGACATGGTGGTCTTCTCTTTCTGGCCGGATACGATTATGATCAAAGAGGTCGGTGATCCAGCGGCGGTGGCCGATTATCTCCAACTGGGGCGCAATGACCTGATGGCACGGACAATACTGCTGCAGGGACGGCAGAATACCAATCATGAGATCGAACTTTACGCATGCCATCCCTTTTTTCTCCAGGGTTATTCAACTATGACCAATGGTGAGAATACAGCATTTATACAGAATAGAGAATTTCTCATGTCTAGAGGCTTCGCGGGATACCGGGGCTACATGTCGGATTCCGAGGTGTTCACCCACAGCCTGCACTACTTCCTCGACTACCTAGGACTGGGGCTGGAGTGCTACAAGCACGGCATTACCCCCTTGACCGACGACGCAATTAAACGTCATCCGGACGCGGCGTTTCTTACCCATCTCAAATACGCCTGCCGGAACCTGATCATCGATGGACCCAATTGCGTGATCGGCTGCTTGCCGGACACGACGCTCTTCATGGTTCAAGACCGCAAAAAATTACGTCCCGGTGTCATCGGCGGCACCGATGGCACCTTTGTTTTTGCCTCGGAAATGTGCGGGCTTGACGCCGTCATTCCCCATCGGGACAAGACCGGTGATATTCAGCCCATGCATTTGGACACCGCCATCGTCCGACCGGAACGGCAAACCGTGGAGTTGGTGAGTCAGACAGATCCGCTGTTGGCCAATTAGATCCGGAAACAACGTCACTGCAGTATTCTTGGGTCGCCGGTGCCATCGACTTTGTCCGGGGGGTCTTTTTGCCATACTCAGGACAGCAGACCCACATCACGGGCATTGACGATACTGGGGATTGCCTTGGGGGGATCGTCATGAAGAAATGGCACAATGTCCGTCTGTTGCCAAAGGGGGTAGCCGTTGAGCAGGCCGACCACGTTACAGGCCGCCAGGATGGCCATGCCTTGGCGGGTCCAGCGGGTTGCCGATGCAATATGGGGCACGATGATCACATTGTCCAGTTCAGCCAGACCCGGGGCCATGGCAGGCTCGTGCTCAAAGACGTCCAGTCCGACGCGGAATTCCGGATTGTTTCGACAGTGGTCCACCAGGGCCGCTTCGTCAATTACCGGGCCCCGGCTGGTATTGATCAAAAGGGCATTGGATTTCATCAAGGCCAGCCGGCGGGCATTGATCAGATGGTGGGTGCTGTCGTCCAGTATGGTGTGCAGGCTGACGCAATCCGCCGTCTTGAGGAGTGAATCCACGCTGGCGGCGCGTCGGCAGGACACCGGCGACTGCTGATGTCGTGTCCGAAAATGGTTGCAGGCGTCAACAAAGGCTTCCAAGTCGGTGTTGGCTGTCAGATCATAATAGACGACTTGCATGCCGTGGCCCTGCACCATCTTACAGGCATAGGCAGCACCGATTCGACCGGCTCCGATGACGCCCAGGGTTTTGCCATGCAGCAGGTTGCCCAAAAACAGATCCGGGAGCCAGCCGGTATAGCGTCCGGCCCGCATGAAGCGCTCCGCCTGCCCAATGCGCCGTGCCGCGGCGAAGGTGAGTGCAACGGCCATTTCAGCCGTGGTCTCTGTCAGTACGCCCGGCGTGTTGCCGACCGGGATGCCGGCTTTGGTGGCCGCTTCTACATCGATGTTGTTGTAACCCACGGCATAATTGCTGTATGCACGGCCGCCGGCGGCCGCGAGTGTATCAAACAGCGGCTTGGTCCACGATTCGGTAAGTTGACCGATAACCGCGTCACAGCGGCTGCCGATGGCCGCGGCGAGGGTGTCGGTATCCAGCACGGCGACGCTGTGGCAGATCTCGATACGACAATCCGCAGCAATGAGTGTGTCGATCCATCGCTGCCCGGGCAGTGATTTGGTGACAACGACGCGATAGTTGCCAGCTGGATTCTCTGTCTTCCAATTAAAATGGTGCATACCCTCTCCTTGAGGCCTTTCCATCGACCAGCGAGCAAGCGCTACGTGCCGGGCGGGGCTTTCAACGGCGATGAGCCTTATCGTCCCGTTCTTCGTTTGTCTGGGTGCAGGTACACAGGCGTCCCATATCGCCGAAACAATATTGTGTCAGGGCCAAGGCGGCCAGGGCGGCGGTCTCCGCCCGCAGCGTCCGGGGCCCCAGACCGGTCGTAAAAAAATCCTGCGCCTGTGCCCGTCGGACTTCGGCCGGATCA
>JASFFF010000516.1:0-3261 GCA_050124445.1 Desulfosarcina sp. | reverse complement strand
GTAGCAGGCTGTCTCTTTGTCTAAAATGGCCAACAGTGCCTCAAGGTTCGCAATCATGATCGTGTCCTGTCGGTTACGGTTATACCTTCGTGTCGATGTGTTTCAAAACGCTATTATTTTCAACGGATTCATCGATCATATTGACTGCGATGCGGCTGCCTTCCACACGATAGGTCCCTGTTTCAAGCTGCCGCTTGAGCTGCTGTACCCGCTCTTCACGAACGTCGGGCAGCAATCGTGCCTGGTTCGCGGCACTTTGGAATTCACGGCCTTCTTTCGTCAACCGGATCGAATCCGTGCTGCCGTTTTCCTGACGCGGCGCAGTCGATCCTATCGCTGACGGCAGATTGTCCGTTAAATTCTCCGTGACCGACAGGGATGGCAAAGGGCCTTTTTCCGGGATTTCCATTCATGATCTCCTGATCATCGTTGGTCCGATTGACCATGATCTTTGTTCACGGTCCGTTGCCCTTGTTATCGGCCTTTTGCCTCCCCAGCTTTAACGAATGGTTGGGTGATGGTTCTTTTTATATCCAATTGGCCTTTTATTCGTCGCCGTTTAACTGATTGAACACCATTCTTGAAATGCCGATACCACCGCTTCGCGACATCTCTTCAGCAATCTGTTCATCCCGCATGCTGGAAAATATCTCTTCGGCCATGCTCTTGGGAAACAAATCCGATTCGGGTACCGTCGCACGCATTTCTCGAATCATGAATGTGAGCAGCAACGATTCGAACGCCTGGCTGGCCTTCTTCAAATCAGCATCCGTTCCAGTCCCGTGACCGGCTGCCGATCGCGCCTCGGACAGGGCCCGCTGGGAATTGGATGTTTGCATCTGCATGACCGTGACATCCGCATGAATCGGATTCCAATCACCCATCAAATCACCTCCAAATCGGCCTGAAGCGCGCCGGCCGCTTTTATGGCTTGGAATATGGCAATCAGGTCTCGCGGGGTGACGCCCAATGCGTTCAAGGCATTGACCACCTCACCGATACTCACCCCTTTGGGAACCACCATCAGTTGATTGCCTTCTTCCTGAACGTTGATCTGGGTGCTGGGCGAGGCCACCGTCTGCCCGTCGGAAAAGGGCAGCGGCTGAGAAACGTTGACGTTCTCTCTAACGATGATACTCAGGTTGCCGTGGGCAATGGCGATGGTGGAAATGCGTACTTGCTCGCCCATGACCACCGTACCGGTGCGTTCATTGATCACCACTCTGGCGTCATTGTCCGGCTGCACTTCAAGCATACTCAGTGAAGCCAGCAACGGCACCTTGTTGTCCCTGTAGCGATCGGGAATCACGATTTCGATCGTACCGGCATCCTCAGCACGGGCGACCGGCTGGTTGAACTGAGCATTGATCACCTTGACCACTCTCGCCGCCGTATTGAAATCTGGATTATGCAGGCTGAACATCAAGTGGTTTCGGTCGCCGAAATCATTGGGAACCTCCCGTTCGACAATGGCCCCCGACAACACGCGCCCCACGGTGGGAAAGTTTTTTACCACCGTAGAAGCCGAGCCGCCAGCACCGAATCCCCCGGTGTTGACCGGCCCCTGGCCAACGGCATATATGTTACCGTCAATGCCTTTAAGGGGGGTCAGCAAAAGGGTGCCGCCTTGAAGGTTTGTGGCATCACCGATGGAGCTGACCAGCATGTCGACCCGATTGCCCCGCTTGGCAAAGGGCGGCAATGTAGCGGTCACCATGACGGCGGCAACATTTTTGACTTTGATGTCGTCCTGGTCGACGGTCACGCCCATTTTTTCCAGCATGGATGCCAGGGACTGGATGGTGAAAATGGCCTTTTTGCCGTCACCCGATCCGTCCAACCCAACAACCAAGCCGTACCCCACCAGTTGATTCTTGCGGACCCCGTTGATTTCGGCAATATCCTTGAGCCTGGCTGCGTTTGCAGCATGATGCGACCCTGCAGCGATGAGGACCACCAAGGCCATGATCATTATGCGGGTAGTTTTCATGAGCGCGTCACATCCTCGGTTTCTAGAAGGGCCAAACCTTCATCATGATGGTGGTCAGCCACCCGGGTTTTTGTCGATCGTTGACCACCCCGGTCCCACTGTAGGAAATTCGGGCATCGGCAACGAAGGTGGAAAGCACCTGGTTCTTTGCATTGATATCGCGGGGCCGGATCACACCGCTGAGTTGAATGATCTGGTTTTCATTATTGATAAGCACTTCGCGCGATCCGGTGACCACCAGATTGCCGTTGGGCAGCACCCGGGTCACCAGGGCCGTAATATAGGCATCCAGGTCTCCACTGCGCCGCGTGGTTCCGGTGCCTTCAAACTCGCTTTCCATGCCACCGGCCACCTTGGCAAAGGGGTTAAAGAAGGGATGATCCGCTGGATATCTTTTTTCGGCGTTGAAAAAGGCGTCCACACTGGCACTCAGTGAGGAGGAGCGGTCTGTAGCCGTGCTGGCCTGGTTGGTGGCTTTCGACGATTCGACGATCTTGATGGTCACAATGTCACCCACGCCACGCGCCTTCTGATCGCTGAACAGGGTGATCAACGGGGCATTATCATGCCAGAGGGAGCCTTCGGGAGGTGTTTGGGAAACGGTTGGCGCAGCCGGTCGAACGATTGCCGGCGCTGCGGGTGCATAGGCCGTCGGCTCGGACTGAACCGGTCCGCTTATACCGGGGAAACCGCCGGCACAAGCAGTCAGCATGCTCCCCAGGGCAGCCATGCCCGCCAGCCTGGCACATCTGCCCAGAAAAGTGATTGGTTGGTGTTGAGTCATGGCGCTCCCTTCTAAAAGTCGACTGTTACGGCACCCGGCCCGGTTACCCGGGCACTGATGACTCGTTTGGAGTCCGTATTCATCACCCGAACCATATCCCCCTTGCGTCCCTGCTGTTTGACCATTCCGGTGGCAGTGATGGTCATCGGTCCGGCATTGGCGACAATCTTGACCAGGTCTCCCCGTTTGACCAGCGGCGGTAGGGCAACCATGCCGGATCGAAGTACGGTGTTGGGGTAAATCATTCGCGTGGTTCGGTATCCCAAGGCATCTTCAAGCCGCTTGACCGTGTCGGCGGTCAAATCGGACAGATCTCGGCGTTGAATGCTCAGATCCTCGAGTTGGATATGCTGATGTTTTCCCAAGGGCTGAACCACCGTCACCACATCCGCCAGGACGGAAATCGTCGCATTGACCCATAGTTTGCGTACCAAATCTCCGTCCACATAAAGGTGCAGGGCGAGTATGGTGCTGCCCAGATAGTCTT
>JASFFF010000515.1:0-3261 GCA_050124445.1 Desulfosarcina sp. | reverse complement strand
GTAACGGATCTTGCCACTGTCGTCGCACAGGGTGTCGCCGGTTTTGGTCTCTTTAAGTTTGGCCACGGCCACGATGGATCCCGGGCCGGCCGCCTTGGCAGGCTTCTGCTCTTTGCCGGCGACGGTAAGCAGTTGGTTGAACCGCTCCTTGGTCTCTTTGGTCGAATTGTAAAAGGTTCCGTCGCTGCCGAGTTTTCCAGAAACCACCCGGAAAATGGTCAGCCGGCCCGCATAGGGATCGGCCACGGTTTTAAAGACAAAGCCTGAAAAGGGGGCATCCGGATCCGGCGCCCGCTCGACGGCTTCATCGTTGGCCGGATTGACCCCCTGTCTGGGTGGGCCCTCCAATGGCGATGGCAGGCAGGTGACCATAAAATCCATCAGCAGGTCCACACCGATGTCGGCGGTCGCCGATCCGCACAGCACCGGCATAAAGGTGCGTTCCAGGATGCCTTTTTTCAGCGTCTCTCGAAGCTGTTGATTGGTGATCTCTTCGCCTTCCAGATAGCGTTCGATAAGCGCATCATCCGCCTCGGCCACATTCTCGATCAGCGTTTCACGCTCACTTTCCACCTCATCCTGCATCTCGTCAGGAATTTCGATTTCAGTGACCGTGCCACCGTCGTCATAGCTGTAGGCTTTCAGCCCGACCAGATCCACGATGCCCTTAAAATCCGCCTCGGCACCGATGGGAAGCTGGAGTATGATCGGTTTGGGAGACAGGCACTGCACCGCATCCTCAACGGTGCGCTTATAATCGGCTCGTTCACGATCCAGCTTGTTGATAAAGACGGCGCACGGCAAGGCATACTCGGTGGCAAACTCGGCCACCTGTTCGGTTTGTACCTTGACCCCGTCAACGGCATCCACCAGTATGAGGGCGGTATCGGCTGCCTGCATGCACAACTTGGCATCGGAGATAAAATTCTGATCGCCGGGGGTATCGATTATGCTGATGGTATGCTTTTTCCAAGGCAGCTGAAAGAATCCGCTGGAAAGACTGGCCTGTCGCTTGAGTTCTTCCGGTTCAAAATCCATGACCGTGTTGCCGTCCTCCACGCGCCCGACACGGGTGGTCATACCGGCCTTGTTGATCATGATTTCTGCAAGGGAGGTCTTTCCCGATCCCCCGTGGGCAACCAGGGCAACATTTCGTAAAGTTTCATTCATATGACCCACTCAAGCTCCTCTCTCTATTGAATTTCCTGCACGATTGGCACACTGACGTTAAAACATGCATTATTAAATCGACGACCAAAAAAAATCAAGTTCAAAAACCTTATCGGGTGGCTGCGGAATCCAATGGTCGCAGCAAGATGATGAACTCCTGATTTCCTTTGGGACCCAACACGGGAGAGGGGACCAGCGGTCCGCAGGCGAGAGACTGCTGGGCGAAAAACAGGCGCAGATCCGCGATGATATCGGTCACAAGAGAGGCATCCCGAACCACCCCACCTTTGCCGACGCGACCTTTACCAGCTTCGAATTGGGGTTTTATCAGGGCCAGAATCAATCCGTCGGGTTTGAGAAACGAGAGGATGGATGGAACGACGATTTTCAGGGAGATGAATGAGACATCGATGGTCACCAGGTCGATCGGACAGGTGATCAGCGCGGGATCCATGTGGCGGATGTTGGTCCGTTCAATGACCACCACACGCGCATCCTGTCTCAGTGACCAGGCCAGTTGTCCATAGCCGACATCAATTGCATAGACACGCACCGCGCCGTGCTGAATCAGACAATCGGTAAAACCACCCGTCGACGCTCCCACGTCCATGCAGACCAACCCCGTGCAGTCGATGCGGTTGGCCTGAAGTGCCGCTTCCAGTTTCAGGCCGCCGCGGCTGACATACGGCAAATCACGGCCTTTGACACTGATCGCCGCATCTTCGGAGACCTGAGCGCCCGGTTTGTCGCAAGGCAGGCGGTCGACCAGCACGCGGCCACTCATAATCAGTGCTTTGGCCCGCTGCCGGCTCGAACAGATCTTTTTTTCAACCAACAGGGTGTCGATGCGCTTTCTAAGGCCCATAAATTGTTTCCCGGCGGGCCGCTAGGTTGGGTTTGGCGTCAGTTGAGATTTAGGTCGTCCCCTGCTAGGACCTGTGGCCCTGTGCCTGCTCAACGTCCTGAATGCTGCTTGTGGTGCCCACCAGACTGCAAGCGGCGTTGATAATCGCCATCGCATCCAGCCGGTATTTACTGCGCAGCACATGCTGAGGCCCGTGCTCGATAAATCGATCATCGACTCCCATTCGTTTGACATCAATTCGATTGACCCCGTTGTCATAGAGCATTTCAAGAACGGCGCTGCCGAATCCCCCCTGAACCGTGTTTTCCTCCACCGTGATGATGCGGCGTATATCCCGGGCCAGTGGAATGATCAATTCCCGGTCCAGGGGCTTGACAAATCGGGCATTGACCACGGTTGCCTGAATGCCATGGTTTTGCGACAGCAGCGCAGCGGCACACAACGCTTCGTTCACCGTGCTGCCAACGGCCAGAATCAGCAGGTCTTCACCCTGGTGCAAGACTTCTCCGCGACCGATGGGAATAACTTCCGGGGACACGTCCAGATCTACGCCGACGCCCCGACCGCGCGGATATCTCAGGGCGATGGGACCATCGTGGGCCACGGCCGTGGCCAGCATGCGCCGCAGCTCATTTTCGTCTTTGGGCGCCATAACTACCAAATTGGGGATGGTTCTGAGAAATGAGATATCAAAAAGACCGTGGTGGGTCGGTCCATCCTCGCCGACAATACCCCCGCGATCCAGGGCGAACACCACCGGCAGATTTTCGATGCAGACATCATGAATGATTTGATCAAACGCCCGTTGAAGAAATGTCGAGTAAATGGCCACCACTGGCCGAAATCCTTCGGTGGCCATTCCGGCGGCGAAGGTGACCCCGTGTTGTTCGGCGATGCCGACGTCAAAAAAGCGGTCCGGAAAAGCCTCGGAAAAGGGCACCAGCCCGGTGCCTTCGGGCATGGCCGCAGTAACGGCGGTAATCTTGGGATTGGCTTGGGCCAGTTCCAGCATGGTTTGGCCGAACACATCGGTGTAGGTCGGTACATTGGTGTTTTTGGGACGGCAGATACCTGTTTCGACGTCAAACGAGCCGACACCGTGGAAATAAACCGGGTTTTGTTCCGCTTGCCGGTATCCCTTGCCTTTCTTGGTGATCACGTGAAGCAGCACCGGTTCGTCCATCTTTTTGATATTGACCAAAATGTCGATGAGATGATCCAGATTG
>JASFFF010000514.1:0-3267 GCA_050124445.1 Desulfosarcina sp. | reverse complement strand
ACAAATGTGGTATCTACACGTTCCAGGGTCTGCTGCACGTCCGTATTGAGCCGGCCGATCGTCTTGGCCTTGTCGTCGATGGCCTTTAATTCGGCGGTGCGCTCGCGGGCAATCAGCTTCCCGGTGGGCTTCGGTCATCACTTTGGCGGCCATATTCCAGACATCGGCCTCCATCTGTTTGAAGGCATCCACCATGATCGTGGCCGGCATGCCGAACTCCTGGGGGCGCCAGTAGAACTCCCACACCAGCCGGTTCAAGGTGGTTATCACCACCAGGTCCAGCAGGGCCGGGCCCGGATTGGGGCCGGCGGCAATTTCCGTAACGGCACTTAGAGAGTAAAATTTTCGGGCGCCCGCAATCAGGCGGCCCTCTTTGGTGGGGATCTTTTCCTCCAACTCGTAGGCAGCCTGGCCGATGGTGGCGATGAAGCGGTTGGCATAGCTGATCACCGCCGCCTGGAGTTCTTCCTGAGACATCTGAGGGCTGTTGGCTTCTGCTTCTGGCGTTGGTGGACGCGATCCGGCGGCTCCGGCCGGGTGTGAAACCATCATAAGTGGCATTAGAAACTGGACCAACAGCCACAGGCGAATGCATCTTGGCACAGGTTTCATCGTGAACCCCTTTGTCTTCAACATCGCAATCAAGTTGCCTGCATAATCACACAAAACACGTATCTCTATCACTCGAGCCGGTCATTTTCCTACGAACCATTCCCATCACCCAATAATGGGTTACACGGGGCAGGGCAAGAAATACAGTATCAGTGCCAACCAGCGACGGCAAAACGCTCTGGTATGATAGTTTTTCCCGATGGGTTGGCCGATCGGTTCACCCACGCTGCACCGATCGCATTGGTAGGGTTGGTGCTGGCGTGGGGTGATCCGAACGATCAATAGTTTGCTTTTTGAATGTGTAATCCGTTGCGAAGTATTAGATCAGGGCTAGGTTGGCTCAAGCCTACAACGGCTGCAGCCGTTTTGCAAGCGAGACACGAGCGATGGTTTTAGGGTGGGTTGATCAACTGACGCCAGTCGGCATCCATCCGGCATGCTTTAGAATCACCGATCCTATCCGGTCATATGATGGCGTCTTTGTATCGCCGCCTCGGCTTCGAGGTTGACGCTCACACGCAGGGCCTTGAGTCCCCTCACGCCGGGGAGATCCTCCAGGTCAATGGTTTCCAGATCCGCCAGCACATGGCCGCGGCTCTGCAGGTAATTGATGTGGCGTTGAATGCCCAAACCCTCTTTGGGATGCGAATAGACCACGGCGATCTTGCCCGGCTGGGTAAGACGCTCGCTGCCGCCTCTTACAACCGCCTTGTCCAGACGCGATTTAATGATTTCGTGGCGCACGTCATAGGCACCGTCCACGTCGAAGCGTTTCTCATCGTAGCGGAAGCGGATCGACAGGGGAGAATGATTGACCAGAATCAGGTGGCAAGTGTCCAGGGGTACTTTCAATTCCGGCTGGACCTGCCGGGTGTGCCAGGCCAGACCGCAGGCAACCATGAATTGCCACAGGGAGAGGTTGTTCAGGTAGAAGGCATTGTGCTTGCCCTCCGGGTGCATGGAAGCGCCCAGGTAGATCACATAGTCGATGCCGTCGGTCTGGTGCTTTTCAAAATAGTGGGGAAAGGCCTGCTGGGCTTCGGCCTGCTGCCGGTCCAGGTAGGCGGACAGCCGTTCGTTGAGCATGGAGACACTCTCCTCGAACGCTTTGCGCTTGCGATAGATGACCCCCGTTAGCGGATCGATGGCCTGATTGTACGCATCGATGGCATGGCTGACGCCGGGACCGATGCTGCGCAGTTCGTCGAAGCTGGATTCGACCTCTTGCTGCAGAAATGACGCCACGGCGCTCTCCTCTTCGGTGGAGAGGCCGGTGTTGATTTGAGCGACGCGCTGGTCGATGCGATAGGCGAATTCATCGATCAAGGGCCAGGACTTGGCCTCACCGGCCCGGCGCATGATGTTGCCGGCCAGGGTCAGCTGTTCGGTCAAATCGGCCTGAATACTCTGGATGCGGGCCTCGGAAGAGCCGCGGATGTCCGATTGACCGAAGAGCGGAATGACGCCCTTAAAAATGATGGGTTCCATCTCCGACGATTTGCCCTGGCGCAGCCGCTCCATGTGATCCACGGCGGCAATGCGAAAACGCCATTCCACGGACGGATGCACCGCGGTGCATTTCTCCTTGATCACTGCCTGAACCTCATTGTTCATGTCATCCAGGCCGCGTTTCAACGCCATGGAGAACAGGGGGGCGATGTGGCGCATCTTCTCGGCATCCACGGCGTTGAGACAGTTTGTTTGGTTGGATTTCACCCAGAAGGTGCCGATGGCTTCACCGCCGAAAAACAGCGGTGCGATCAACATGGCGCGCACCCCGTGATCCACGGCCTCCTGTTCTGCCGGGCAAAGGTTGGGTTCTTTGCTCAGATCGGGAATACGCAGGATCTTTTTGTGATCGATGGCCTGCAGCCAGACCGAGTGTTTCAGGTCACTCAACGGAATGTGGCTGGAGTTGGTGAACAGACAATTGGCTGTTGAGGTGTGGCCGTCATTGAGGATCAGTACCTTGTCACCCTGCACCGCCGCCAGGCTGGCTTTGAGTTCCGGTTGGCCGAACAGGGTGCGCAGCCGGCTCTGCAGCCGACCGAAACCGTCGGCGGAAAAGATGGATTCCTGATCGATCAAATCGCGCTCGAGGGCAGAAGTAATCTCCGACTCGGTGACATCCACCGCCCGCACGACGGTAAAGCCCCGGAATACAAAATTGGATGGGGGCAGCAGTTCGGTCAGCACCTCCGGGTTGGCAATGTGCTCGATGACCCGCTCGCGCTCCTGATCGGTCAATGCGATCGGTTTGCCCACGGTGCCCACCTGAACGAACTGAAAGTCGGGCGTGATCTGGAAATGGCGTTCCAGGCCGGTTTCTGGATCGGTCACGATTCGGATCAGAGGGCTGTCCACGCCCTGGTCGATGCCATAAAGCCGTTTGAGGATCAGGCCATAAGCGCGGACGAAGCGCTGGTAATCCAATGTATTGTTCTGACCTTTGAGGCGTCCGGCAATTTGGCCGCTGTTATCGAACAGCAACCGCTGGTATGCCGGGGTGCAATAGATCGTTTGGTATTGAAAAGGAGTGAAGGCGGCACTGATTTCGGTATCCCAGGTCGATTGGGGAAAGGCCACGCTCATCAGCGGGGCCAGGATATCCGTGTGCTGGGCGGCCAGGTCCGGCTGTTCGATATCCCCCAGAAG
>JASFFF010000513.1:0-3271 GCA_050124445.1 Desulfosarcina sp. | reverse complement strand
GGCTGCTTGAATTTTACACCGAAGAAGTATCCCGATTAGAAGGCGTCCAATCTGTGGAAACCTTCGTGGTCTACAAAAGCTATAACCTGAAAGTACCATACATATTTTGATCCAGGGTTCCAGGGTCCAAGGGGTCAAGGCTTCAAGGGAAGATCGACATCGGCAATGATGATCGACATGGCTTGTCCAAACCGTTCCGTGAGCGACGATCCCCCAAGATTGCCCTTGAATCCTGGAATCCTCGAACCCCATACCATCAAAGGAATTCTGCATCATGGCAACCGACGTCAAAACAACCCCCCTCAACTCCTGGCACAAAAACCGTGGTGCCAACATGGCCGATTTCGGCGGGTATGACATGCCCCTTTGGTATTCGTCGGTCAAGGATGAACATCTGGCGGTACTGACCGGCGCCGGTGTTTTCGATACCAGCCACATGGCGGCCGTTTCCGTCACCGGGCCAGAGGCCGCCAACCTCCTCCAGTACTGCTTTACCAATGATTTAGACGCCTGCGTAGGGCCGGCCAAAAAACCGCTTTCTCCCGGCCGCTGCGTGTATGGTGCCTTTTTAGATGAAAAGGGCCACGCCATTGATGACGCAATCGTCTTCTTCCAGGAGGTGGACAGTTACCTGGCGGTGGTCAATGCCGGCATGGGCGCCACCGTCGCCGCCCACCTGCAGCAGCATCTAAATGGCCGTGCGGCAACCGTGGTCGACCTCACCGATGGCCTGGGCAAAATGGATATCCAGGGCCCGGCTGCGGCAAAGATTCTGGCCCAGGTGCTGGCTGATCCAAACGCCGTGTTTACGACAATGCCCTACTTCTCGTTCAAGGGCCATTATGATGCCGCCTCGCCGCAGGCCGATGCGGTTCGCCTGAATGACGGCACCCCTATCCTCCTGTCGCGCACCGGGTATACCGGTGAGTTCGGGTTCGAGATCTTCCTGGTACCGGAAGCACTCGTATCCTTATGGGAGCGCCTTCTGGAGGCCGGCGGAAGCCATGACATCATGCCCTGTGGATTGGCAGCCCGGGACAGCCTGCGTGCCGGGGCGGTGTTGCCCCTTTCCCACCAAGACATCGGCCACTGGCCTTTCATCAACCACCCCTGGCCGTTCGCCCTGCCTTTTACCACCGACCAGACCGGGTTCACCAAAGACTTCATCGGCCGGGAAGTACTGGAGAATCCAACCGAAACCGCCTTTACCCAGCCATTTGCAGGCAAGGATGTGCGCAAGATCTCGGCCGGCGAAGGCTCCCGCGTAATCGACACCGACGGCCACACCATCGGCACCGTGTTGACCTGCGCCACGGACATGGGCATCGGCCGTCATCAGGGTGACATCGTCAGCGTTGCCAGCCCTGGCAGACCCGCAGGATTCAAAGCCAGGGGCCTGTGCTGCGGTTTTGTCAAAACCAATCGCAAGCTGTCGGTGGGCGAGCATGTAGACATTGCCGACAGCCGCAGGAAAATCACGGTCACCATTGTGGATGATGTGCGCCCTCACCGCACCGCCCGTTCGCCCCTGGTCGATATGGTCTAACCGCGGTCAACCGGCCGCATTGTTTATAGAAATATTCAATTACAGGGAGGAAACCATGAAAGCGATCAATGAACTGAACCTGCCGGATGATGTTCGCTACACCGATGACCATGAGTGGGCCAAAGCCGATGGGAATGCGGTCCGAGTCGGTATTTCGGACTATGCCCAGGATCAATTGGGTGACATCGTCTTCGTCGAACTGCCCGAGGTGGGCGACGCCTTCGAAAAGGGTGAGGAGTTCGGCACCGTGGAATCGGTAAAAGCCGTATCCGAATTGTACATGCCCATCAGTGGTGAAGTGACCGCCGTCAACGAAACCCTGGCCGATGAACCCGAACGGGTCAACAGCGACCCCTACGGCGGCGGCTGGATGATCGACATCAAAGCCGGCAACCCCGGCGAAGTGGATGCACTCAAATCCAAGGCCGATTACCTTGAGATGCTGAAAGGACAATAAAATGAGATATCTGCCCCATACCCAACAAGACATCCAACAGATGCTTGAGGCGGTAGGCGCTGCGGATCTGGATGATCTATTTTCCAGTATTCCCGACGACTGCCGCCGGAAGGACGAAATGAACCTGCCCGAACCGCTCACCGAGTGGGAGCTCAACGGGCATATGGACTGCATGGCCGCCAGTATGGGAGCGCCCCCCTTTTACAAGGTGTTCATGGGCGCCGGCAGTTACCACCATTACATCCCGGAGATTACCCGCCAACTGCTGTTACGGGGAGAGGTCTTCACGGCCTATACCCCCTACCAGCCTGAAATCAGCCAGGGCACCCTGCAGACGATTTACGAATACCAGACATTGGTTTGCCGGCTGCTGGGCATGGATGTGGCCAACGCCTCCATGTATGATGGTGCATCCGGGTTGGCCGAAGCCTTGCTGATGACCATCCGGGCGTCACGCCGCAAAAAGGTGGCCGTATCTCGTGCCGTTCACCCCATGTATCGTCAGGTGGTGAAAACCTATTTTGAACCCACCGGTTTTGAGGTGGTCGAGCTGCCCTTTGGCGACGATGGTCGAACCGATCTCTCAGGGCTGGCCGATCTGGGCGAACTGGCCGGTGTGGCCCTGCAAAACCCCAACTTCTTCGGTTGCATCGAAGACCTGGAAGCAGCCGGGTCAGCCATCCACGCTGACAAAAAAACCCTTTTCGTGACCGCCTTTTCCGAACCGTTGGCCTACGGGCTGCTCAAAAGTCCCGGTGCCTGTGGGGCAGATATCGCCTGTGGAGAAGGACAGAGCTTCGGTATCCCCCAGAGCTTCGGCGGCCCCGGCCTGGGCATGTTCGCCGCCCGACAGAAATATGTCCGCACCATGCCCGGACGGCTGATCGGCAAAACCACGGACCGCAATGGAAAAACCGGTTTTGTCTTGACCCTGGCCACCAGAGAACAGCATATCCGCCGTGAAAAAGCCACTTCCAATATCTGCTCCAATCAAGGACTGTGTGCCACTGCATCCATCATGTACATGGCAGCGCTGGGCGGCACGGGCATCCGGGAACTCTCGCGGCTCAATCGGGATCGTGCCGAATACCTGAAGGCCGAACTGGCTGCGGCCGGTCATGCTTCACCGTTTAGCGCACCCACCTTTAATGAATTCGTGGTGCGTTTTCCCGATGGATTCGCCGATACCTGGCAAACATTGCTGGAAAAGAAGATCGTAGCCGGACTGCACCTGGCCCCCTATTATCCTGAGCTGTCCGACTGCTGGC